>NZ_JAPCIZ010000106.1:0-9510 GCF_027707725.1 Aeromonas sp. QDB25
AATTCTACTCAACCGCCTTCTCGAGTCAAGCCTTATTTTCAAAGGCTTTTCGAGGCTACCGACCGGCTTGTTTGCGTTACCGCTTGCCCTGTCGATGGAGGCGCATTATAGAGACATAGATCACATTGGCAAGCCTTCATCGCAATAAAATTGCAAAAAAATGCCAATTCTTAGTTATTCACATCAAAACACAGTTTTTATACAGACTTACCCACAGGGCATGCCCGGAAAGGGCTCATTCTGCACCCTATTACCTTCCGTTCCTCTCTGTTCGAAGGGTTGCTGACCATATCAATCCATATATAAAGGAAGAGAATCGCAAAGTGACGCTCAGACCAGTCCTGCCTCAGCAACCCAGGCAGCGATCAGCTCGGCTGCCGCCATGGAACGGCAACCCGATATGTTCTGCCCGGCCCAGAGTGGCGAGAAACCGCTGTCACCCGCCTTTTCGGCTGCGGCACGCAACGGAGCCAATGCGCCGCTGGCATACGGGAAGTCAGGCGGCAGCGCCGAAAGGGGGCCGAGTTCCCGCATCAAGCGGTTGACTATGCCCCGCGCCGGACGGCCGCTGAACAGATTGGTCAGTGCGGTGTGCTGGCCATGCCTCCCCTGCAGCGCCGCACGGTGCAGGGGCGAGGTCGTCGCCTCGTGGCAACAGAGGAACGCCGTTCCCACCTGGACTGCGCTGGCCCCCAGTGCCAAGGCAATCTTGATCCCCTTGCCGTCGACTATGCCCCCGGCGGCGATGACAGGCAGATCCACTGCCGCCACTACCTGTGACAGAAGGGTAAAGGTGCCCTGCTGCAAGCTGAGATCCTCACTCAGGAAGTGACCGCGATGGCCACCCGCCTCCAGCCCCTGGGCGATGACGGCATCGGCTCCGTGGTCAGCAAGCCACTGCGCTTCTGCCACCGTGGTGGCACTGGCAAACACTTTTCCGCCTGTGGCTTTTACCTGGGCAAGCAATTCGGGCTCGGGCAAGCCGAAGTGGAAACTGACCACGGCAGGTCTGAACTCTGCAAGCAGGGCCGCATGCTCGTCATTGAAGGGGGCCCGAGAGGGGGCTCGCGACTGCGCAGCGGCATCCACCCCGAACTCGGTGTAATAGGGTGACAGTACCTGGCGCCAGCGCTGCTCCGCTGCCGGTTCCGGCTCGTGCTGCCGATGGCAAAAGAAGTTGATGTTGTATGGACCCGGCCCGCTGGCGGCGAGGCGGCTCAGCTCCTGGCGCAGCTCGGCACCACTCAGCATGGCGGCAGGCAGGGAGCCCAGTGCCCCCGCACTGGTCGCCGCCATCGCCAGGGCGCTGTCCTGCACGCCCGCCATGGGGGCCTGAATGACGGGATAGCGCATCCCCAGTTCGGCAAAGAGCGTCATAAGATGGTTTCCTGTTTCTGATGGTGAGTCTGCCTGTGTGCCAGAGGCGGGTTGAGTTGGCATAGCGCACCTGACGTGCTGACACGTCGTCTGGCCATATCGCCTGTCCAGTTCCCGGCCAGACATCCTGTCTTGGCTTTCATCCATCAGGCTCCTTGAGGTTCATGGCACATCGGGCCCGCGAAGGGCCCGAACGTGAAGTGTCAGCGCACGCTGCGCAGCAGGAAGTCCGGCTGGCCACAGGAGCGGCGCTCCCGCTTCTGCATCTCGTCGGAGCAGGGGACGGCATCCGTTCCCTGCTTGTTGATGCAGATGTAAATCTCCCGCAGGAAGCGGCCCCCATCAGCGCAGGCCACCGTGATGTTATCGGGGGCCAGCCACTCGTTGGCGCTCGCCAGATCGGCCTTGAGCTGGAAGCTGTTTTTGCGCAGCGGCTCTTCCGGCGATTGATAGGCGGCCGGGATCTTCACCTTCTGGCGCAGATCGCTGGCCAGCTTATGGAAGGCCTGCTGGCTCAGGCCGGAGCAGGTGCCGTGCTTCTCCCATTCATGGCGATAGAGGAAGCGGCTGGGGTAGAGCCCGGCAAACTGCTGCTCCATGTCCGCATCCAGTCGCTCGCGAGTGCAGCTGGCGGGGTAGCCGCGCTGATACTGGGGCCAGAGACCATGCAGCACGAACCCCAGCTTGCGGGCACACTGCTCCCGATCCCCTGGCTTGATGGCGCAGTGCTCGGGCGACCAGGAGAGTGCCATGGCGTAATAGTCAAACTCCCCCGCATAGCCTTTGCCCTGGGCGGCGGAGATCCACAACAGCGACCCCACCAGCCATACCATGACCTGCTTCATCTCTCGTTCCCCCTCATCTCTTTGCACCCGGTGGCGCCCCATTTTGCGCCCTCATGCTCCCATAACAGGGAGTCAAAGAACAATCGCTCAAAATGGCCTTACTCACTGTGGGTCAGACCAGTAAAAGGTTTCCCCTGCCGGATCAGAGGCGTAAGCTGGCTCTCCGGCGGGCCTTCATGACGCGCCACGTTTCCCCGATTTCATCAGCAACAGGACGTAACATGATCCGCAAGAATCCCTCAGGTCACCTGCCCGTTATCGACGAATCCGCCTATATCGACAAGACCGCCATCATCTGTGGCAAGGTGATCATCAAGGAGAACGTGTTTGTCGGCCCCTATGCCGTGATCCGCGCAGACGAAGTGGACGAGAGCGGTGACATGGAACCCATCGTCATCGGCGCCAACTCCAACATTCAGGATGGCGTCGTCATCCACTCCAAATCCGGCGCTGCCGTCACCATCGGCGAGTTCAGCTCCATCGCCCACCGCAGCATCGTCCACGGGCCCTGCGAAGTGGGTAACCGGGTCTTCATCGGCTTCAACAGCGTGCTGTTCAACTGCCACATCGGAGAAGGGTCCGTGGTGCGCCACAACTCCGTGGTCGATGGCTGCGATATTCCCCCCGGCTTCTATGTCCCCTCCACCACCCGCATCAACCAGCAGAGCGATCTGGCGCAGATCCCGCGCGTCACCGTGGACGCCACCGAGTTCTCCGAGGATGTGGCTCACACCAACATCGACCTGGTCAGGGGTTACAAGGCGCTCTCCAACGAGTTTTGATCCGGCGAGCGGTTCACGACACACAACGGGCGCCACGGCGCCCGTTGTCACAACTGTAAAGAGGGCGAAAAGAGGGTGTAAAGGTGGTTGAGCCGGGCGCACGCGTCGCGTTTGATGGGGGCGTTCCCATCAATGGAGTCATCATCATGTCACGCTATCCTGTCGCCCTTGCCCTGCTGCTGGGCACCACACTCCTTCATGCCGGCGAGATGCCGCCCCCGATGGGCGCCCGCCAGGGAGGTCCCATGACACCGCCCTCCTCCGTGCTCTATCACGCCAGCAAGCAGGGGGCGGATCCCCAGGCCCTGGTCCAGGCGCTGTCCAAAAACATTGATGCCGCCAAGCCGGATACCCGCTACGAGGTCACGGTCAGCGTGCGCGAACTGCCGCCCCAGCCACTCAAACCCCAGCCCGCCGGTGCACCGCTCAAGGGGCAGTGAGATGAGTCTGCACCGCCCTTCACTCTGGCTGCTTGCCATGGCCATCGCCCTGCCCGCCATGGCGGGTCCGGGGAACATGGGCAGACCGGGCGGATGGGAGAGCCCTGCCCCGCAGTACGGCCATGGGGCTGGCCCTGGCTTCGGCCACCGCGTCGACAGGCTGCCGGGAGGGGTGGAAACCCTGCTGCTGGCAGGGCTCACCTACTATGTGCTCGACGGCATTTTCTACCGCCGGCAGGAGAACCACTATGTGGTGGTCTCCCCGCCTCCTCAGGTCCTGGTGGTGGCAGAGACAGGGCTCATCCCCCTGGATCTGGATGGCCGCCGCTATTACGTCAGGGAGGGTCACTACTACCTGCGAGAAATAGACGGGCGCTACACCGAGGTGCCGCCGCCAGCGGCGCTGCGCTGAATCGCACGGAGGAACAGATACGAGCAGGGGGCCTTGGCCCCCTCTTTCATTACCGGGGTGTTTACCCCACTCGGGTCTGAGCCGCGTACCTCAAGACGGGTCATGCAGGGGCAGCGTCATGGTCACTCTCAGCCCCCCCTGTGCGCGATTGCGCGCCTGGATGGTACCCCCCTGCAGAATCACCGCCTTGCGGGCGATGGCGAGCCCGAGCCCGTAGCCCTTGCCCATGCGGGGTGAGCCGATGCGCACGAAGGGGTCGAAGATCCCCGCCAGCTTCCCCTCCTCCACCCCGGGCCCCCGATCGGCGATGGAGAGCTGCACCTCCTGGCCCAGGCGCAGCAAGCGAACATTCACCATCTGGCCCGACTGCGAGAAACGCAGGGCGTTGCGCACCACGTTCTCCACAGCGCGGCGCACCAGCTCGGCATGCCCCAGCAGGAGACAACCCTCCTCCAGCGCCGCCTCGAGCCCTATCTCGACCCCGGATTGCTGGGCTTCGAACCTGGCATCCTGGACGACGGTCTCCACCAGCGCCAGCAGGTCGTAGTGGCTCTGCTCCAGCCCGTGGCCCTGCTCGGCACGGGAGAGGGTCAGCAGCTCCCCTATCATCCTGTCCATCCGCTCCGTCTCGAGCCGGATCCGCGCCAGGGCGTCGCTTGCCTTCTCCGGGCGCTGCTCCGCCAGGCCGATGGCCATCTGGATGCGGGCCAGGGGGGATCGCAGCTCGTGGGAGACGTCGTGAAGCAGTTGCTCGCGCCCCTCGACCAGCTGCTGCAACCGCTCCACCATGAGATCGAACTCCTTCGCCACCTCCGTCAGCTCGTCCCGGCGCCAGCGCAGAGTGGGCCACAGCCTGACCCCCAGATCCCCCCTGGCTACCCGATCGAAACTGCGCCGCAGGGCGTTCATGGGCCGGGTCAGGTGCCAGGCGAACAGAATGCTGAACAAGAGTCCCCCCAGGCCGCCAATCCAGAGCATGGGCGGGGGAATGTTGAGCCAGGAGAGGGGACCGGGAGCCGGCCCGCCGGGGAGGATACGCGGGTCCACTCTGGTCTGCAGCAGATAGGTCTGCCCGTCGCTGGCAATCACGGTGCGTGTCAGCACGCTGCCCGGGCCAGGTTCCCCGGAGGCTGGCAGCCTGGATGCCCGGGGCGCTGGCCGGGGAGGCGCATCGGAGACATCGAGGAGTGTTATCTGCAGCAACGGCGGCGACATGGCCTGACTCAATGCCGTCGCAGCCTCGATTCCCCCCTTTGCCAGCACGGCTGCCGCCATCTCCAGATGCTGGCTCGCCAACTGCTGGGCCAGGTGCTCTTCCGGGGGGTCACGCTCGGCACGAAAACCGAGCCAGAGCAGTTGGCTGACCAGCACGATGGCCAGCCAGAACCCCAGCAGAATCTTCCAGAACAACCGTCCCTTGAGGATCACCGTATCTTGTACCCTATGCTGCGCACCGTCTCTATGGTGACGGCCTCCCCCGCCTTCTGCTGCAGTTTCTGCCTCAGGTTGCAGATGTGCACATCGACGCTGCGATCATAGGCCTCCCGCGGGCGCCCCACCCCTTGCAGGGAGAGGGTGTCCTTGGTAACCACCTGCTCCGGTGCTCGCACCAGCAACACCAGCATGTTGAACTCGGTGGCGGTCAGCTCCAGCGGCTCCCCCTGCCAGAGACAGACCCGGTTGGCCGGGGTGACCGTCAGATCCCCCAGGATGAGGGCATCCGGCGAGGGGGTTGCGCTCCCCCCCTCGTTGACCCGCCGCAGAACGGCCCGCAGCCGGGCCACCAGCTCCCTGGGATAGCAGGGTTTGGGCACATAGTCATCGGCCCCCATCTCCAGTCCCACCACTCGATCCACGTTGTCCCCCTTGGCGGTCAGCATGATGATCGGCAGGCGGCTGCGCTGGCGCACCTGGCGCAGCACCTCGGTGCCGCTCAAGTCGGGCAGCATCACATCCAGCAGCAGGGCGCTGTAACGGCCGGAGAGGGCATGGTGAACACCTTCCCCTCCGGTCACCACCTGGGTGGTATCAAACCCCTCTCCCCCCAGGTATTCACTCAACATGGCGCCCAGTTCGGCATCGTCATCCACCAGCAGGATCTTCATATGCGGTCTCCCTTGTCGGCGGCCATTTTCGCCGCTTGCCACGCACTTGGCAGCCATTTTTACGAAACCCTTACGCTTGGCGCAAAGAGCCTTAACCCGGCTCTGGGGTAGAGTGCCGCCGTGATCGTCATTCAGGATACAGGTTGTCATGCCCACGTTCTCCCCTCGTCTCTTCTGGCTGCTGCCCCTGTGCGCCCTCGCCCTGTTGCTGGCCTGGCGCCCCCAGGCCAAGGCACCTGCCAGCGACTACATCACCGCCAGCGCCGAGACCCGGGATCTGGAGCAGCTCATCATGGCGGACGGCACCCTGAAGGCGCGCAAGCAGGTGAGCGTGGGCGCCCAGGTATCAGGCCAGATCAAGAAACTGCACGTGACTCTGGGGCAGGAGGTCAAACAGGGGGATCTGCTGGTCGAGATCGACGATCTGCCCCAGCAGAACGCCCTCAAGGATACCCTGGCCCAGCGCGACAACCTCCAGGCCCAGTTGGATTCCAAAGAGGCCACCCTTCGCAATGCCCGCCTGGCATACCAGCGCCAGCAGCAGATCGTCGCAAGAGGCCTTGGCAGCACGGCCGACCATGACAGCGCCAAGGCGACCCTGGACGAGACCCTGGCCGATATCCGGGCCCTCAACGCCCAGCGGGTGCAATCCGAGATCGCGGTGGACACAGCCCGGGTCAACCTGGGGTATACCCGGATCCTGGCCCCCCTCTCCGGTACCGTGGTGGCCATGCCGGTGGAGGAGGGGCAGACCCTCAACGCCAGCCAGAGCACCCCTACCCTGCTCAAGATTGCCCAGCTCGACACCATGACGGTGGAGGCCAGGATCTCCGAGGCCGACGTCATCAACGTCCGGGTCGGCATGCCGGTCTATTTCACCATTCTTGGCAACAGCCAGCGCCGCTTCGAGGGGTCCCTGCGCGCCATCGAGCCCGCCCCCGACACCATCAACGACGACACGACCACCAGCAGCAGCGACAGCAGCGCCATCTATTATCACGGCCTGTTCGAGGTGCCCAATCAGGACGGTCAGCTCAGGATCAGCATGACGGCCCAGGTCTATCTGGTGGTCGCCCGGCTCAAAGATGCGCTGGTGATCCCGGCCATCGCCCTGCAGGGGGATCAGGTCAGGGTGATCGACGACGGAGGCCGGATCAGCCTGCGCCGGGTCAAGGTCGGCCTGAACAACAAGGTGGATGCCCAGATCCTGTCGGGCCTGAGCGCCGGTGAGCAGGTCATCGTCAGCGAAGTGAGTGCAGGCCAGAGCAACGCCGCCGGGGGCATGCCGCCCCCCATGGGGATGTGACCATGGGCGCCTTGTTGCAACTGCGGGGCATCCGCCGCCACTTCAAAGAGGGTGAGCGCACCGTCACCGTGCTCGATGGCATCGATCTGGCGATCGCCCGTGGAGAGATGGTGGCCATCGTCGGCGCTTCGGGCTCCGGCAAATCCACCCTGATGAACCTGCTGGGCTGCCTGGATCAGCCGAGCGAGGGGGCCTATCTGGTGGCCGGGCGCGACACTGCCACCCTCAGCCGGGACGAGCTCGCCGCCCTGCGCCGGGAGCACTTCGGCTTCATTTTCCAGCGTTATCACCTGCTGGCGGATCTCGATGCCCGCACCAATGTGGAGGTGCCCGCCCTCTACGCCGGTCTGGATCCGGCCGAGCGACGCCAGCGGGCCGAGGCCCTGCTGACCCGCTTCGGCCTCGCCAGCCGGCTCGAACACAAGCCAAGCCAGCTCTCCGGCGGCCAGCAGCAGCGGGTCAGCATCGCCCGGGCCCTCATCAACGGCGGCGAGGTGATCCTGGCCGACGAGCCGACCGGGGCCCTCGACAGCCAGAGCGGCGCCGAGGTGATGGCGAGCCTTCAAGCTCTGCATCGCCAGGGCCACACCCTGGTGATCGTCACCCACGACATGGAGATCGCCCGCCACGCCGAGCGGATCATCGAACTGAAAGATGGCCGGGTGATCGCCGATCGCCGCACGCGCGAGCCACAGGCCCTTCCCCAGGCGACCCAGGCCGCCACCAAGACGTCCGCCAGGGGGAAGACCCCGCGGATGGCGGGGCTCGGGAATGCCCTGCAGATGGCCCTCAAGGCCATGGTTGTCCAGCGTCTGCGCACCTTTCTCACCATGCTCGGCATCATCATAGGTATCGCCTCGGTGGTGACCGTGGTGGCCCTCGGCCAGGGCTCCCGGGAGCGGGTGCTGGAGAACATCAACGCCATGGGCACCAGCACCCTGGAGGTGTTCCCCGGCCGCGGCTTCGGGGACATGCGCTCCGCTACCATACAGACGTTGCGGATCGGGGACGCCGAGGCCATCGCCCGGCTGGACTACGTGCACAGCGTCACCCCCAGCCTCAGCACCAGCGCCACCCTGCGCCTTGGCAGCACCGCCGTCTCCGGTACCATCAACGGCGTCGGCGCCCAGTTCTTCCAGGTCAGGGGCTATCGCCTGGCCCAGGGCATGGGCTTTGATCGCCAGAGCGAGGAGAGCCTGGCCCAGGAGGTGGTGATCGACGAGCACACCCGGGACAAGCTGTTCGCCCCGACCCAGTCCCCCCTGGGCCAGGTGATCCTGCTGGGGGATCTGCCCTGCCGGGTGATCGGGGTCGCCATCAAGAACCAGAGCGGCTTTGGCAGCGACGAGACCCTCAACGTCTGGATCCCTCATACCACCGCCATGAGCCGCCTGCTGGGGCAGAGCCATCTGCGCAGCATCAGCGTGCGGGTGCGGGACGAGGTGAGCCTGGACGCCGCCCAGGATGGCATCAGCCGCCTGCTCACCCTGCGCCACGGCAGCCAGGACTTCTTCCTGCTCAACACCGACAGCATCCGCCAGACCATCAGCCAGACCAGCGCCACCCTGACCACGCTGATCGCTCTCATCGCCCTCATTTCCCTGATCGTCGGGGGCATAGGGGTGATGAACATCATGCTGGTCTCGGTCACCGAGCGCACCCGGGAGATAGGGGTGCGGATGGCGGTCGGCGCCCGGACCTGGGACATCCAGCAGCAGTTCCTCATTGAAGCCGTGCTGATCTGCCTGCTGGGGGGCGTGCTCGGCATCGCCCTCTCCCTGGTGCTGGGCCAACTGTTCGACCACTTCAGCAGCGGCGTCCGGATGAGCTACTCCCTTGCCGCCATGGGGGTGGCCTGCCTTTGCGCCAGCCTGATCGGGGTAATATTCGGCTTCGCCCCGGCCCGCCGGGCCGCCAGGCTGGATCCCATCCACGCACTGGAGCGCGAATAGCCCGCATTGACGCCGGGGTGACGCCACTCACCCCGACACCGGATCAGGGGCCGATGCCCGGCCCCGCCACCAAGCCTGAACGCCCGCACTTCTTCCCTGAATGCGCGGGTTCTTTGACCGGGTCCCGTACCCGGTCTTTTTTTGTCTCCCGCCCGCCACACCCACAAAAAAAGCCGCCCGAATGAAGTGAACCCCGAAAGTTGGACACCCAACGAGTAGGGGTTCTTCGTTTCTATGGGAAAGCAAAAATACTCGACCGACTTCAAACGTCAGGTCGTTCTTCACTATCTC
>NZ_JAPCIZ010000107.1:0-9314 GCF_027707725.1 Aeromonas sp. QDB25
GCTCATGGGGGGAGCGTATCTAAGGAGCAGGATCAAGCAAGCAGGAAAGTGGGATCAAGAGACGATCGTCTCATTTTTCCTGTGTCAATACTGTTCCGGTGAATACTTACGGAATTCGTAACCCTGATTGACCAGATCCTGAATCAGCTCGCGCTCCAGATCACTTTCGCTCTGGTAGCCTTCTGCGACCTTCCATTCTTGGGTGTATTTATCCAGAACGATAAAAGTATTGGATTCTGCGATGGTTTTGTAATCAGTCATTTGGCACTTCCTGAGGCTCGTTCCAGAATCCATATTTACTGCTTAAGAAATTAACAAGTTCTTCTAGCTTATATTTGTCGTGAGCTTCGACTTCACCAGCCTCCTCAGCCGCATGCGCAGAATGACTTGAAAGGTTCAGAATTCGATTGAAAAATGGGTCTGGATTTCCGTCAGCAGCTCTAGGGAGTAGATTCTCCCAATGGTCATATCCTAAAAACGTGGCCGTTTTCTCAAAGATATTTCTTAGAAAACTAAAATGATATTTTTTTAGCTGGCCACTGGCAATGGCTGTTCTAATCTCAGACAGCAGATGTAGATGATATGAAAATGGAGTTTTTCGATCTAGTAACGTGAGTTCAAAGGTACCATCTGCATTCTTGTCAAAACGGTATTTTTTTGAATCTCCTGGTCTATATAGCCAATCAATAATTTCAGCATCTGGATCTTTGGCTAGTTTGTTGTTGAATTCATTCGCAAGAATATTGTAAAACAATGGGCTGTGTGTCGTGATTATAAACTGCAAGCCAGTAGAGCTGGACTTAACCAACTTTGCTATGTCAACAGCTAGCTCAATTAGATGATTGTCATCAAGTGAACTAACAGGGTCATCAATAAATACGTACTTTAATTGATTGAAGTCAGCTGTGCTTCGTTCCTCTGCAGGAGTGTTTAACTCCTCTACAATCAGATTCAAAAGACTGTAAAACATGCACCAAATCAGATTACTTTCCTCACCCTTAGAAATCTTAATTGGTGTATGTTCCTCATCTCCTCTTATTGTAAAGTGGATCTCGGAGAAATCGGCATTGAATTGCGGCTCTATGTTGCTATTCGTTAGTTTCTGAAAGTAATCAATGACTATCGGACCCTGTCCTTGCTCTTCGAGCACCCATGTTGTAAATGCGTTGGGATGTATTATTAACTTTCTGTCTTCATCATCATTCAAGTCATTATCCCAAAAAAACAAGTCTTCGGTGAAGGCGTTGTAATAGATGACATTTTTCCGAGCCAAATCTGATGCCTCTGCATCTTCACCATCCGCATCAATTTCTTCTGCAACTAACTCTTTAAACTCTCTAGATAGGCGTGTTTTCCCTGTGCCATTAAAGGCATAGATCAGCTGCACCTTCTTGTTGGCGTCTTTCAGCTGCTGAGCAATTTCGGTCAACGTCTTGCCCATGTTATAGCGCTACCTCTTGCGTAGAAAATCCCAATAGAGCGCGGCGATAAAAGTTGTGTTGCTTATTTCTTGCATTAAGCTCTGCATTAAGCTCTGCATTAAGCTCTGCAAATGAATCTAGTATGCTGACAATTTCCGCTTGAATCTCCTGAGACTTCTCTGGACTATTGGGACAAGGAAGAGGGATGGGTATTTTTATCAAGTCGCCTTTTGTCAACTTTGACCTGTCTTTGTTTGGCAAATAGGGAATAAAGTTAACTGTACGCAAATAGTGGTACAGAAATTTCGTGTTCAAACATGCTTTTCCGCGAACAACGTGGACATGATTATTGGCCCAGAACTTACCCGTTGCATACTGAATCGAGTAATTCTCTAGACTAGCCGAACCATCCTCCGCTATCAAAACGTACTCGCCATCGTGAGTATGGCCTTCTACATAGTCTTGAATGTTATTGGCACCGAAATATGGGGTCTCACCCGGCTTCCGCAGAGATGCCTTTACGGGTCTTCGAGCATTGTTTGCTATTTCAACGAACTCGTTATCTCCCAAGGCGGTCCAGCTGACTTCATATCCTTGGAGTATTTTTACAACGAAGCTCTCAGCTTCCACATCTCCGAACCTTGCAACAATTTCATCAATTTTTGCGCGCAATTGGTTGATTTTTTCGACCGTAGTTTCTAGCTCATCATTGAGTTTTTCGATGTCCACCACTTCGCGGTTGTCTTTGGCTTCGACATAGGTGCTAACCGACAGGTTGTATTCCTTGGCGACGACTTCTTCCAGCGGTGCCGACTTGGCAAAGTGATCGACGTTTGCCTTGCTATCAAACACGGCCATGATTTGCGCGATATGCGAATCCAGCAGTACGTTGTTATTGGTTTCTTTCTTGAATAGCCCGCTGGCATCGATGAACTGGGTCGTGGTGTCCTTCTTATTCTTTGCTAGCACCAGAATGTTCACGGCGATGGTGGTGCCAAAGAACAGATTGGGCGCGAGCGAAATCACGCTCTCGACATAGTTATTGTCCACCAGGTACTGGCGGATTTTCTGCTCGGCCCCGCCGCGATAGAAAATACCTGGGAAGCAGACGATGGCGGCACGGCCTTTGCTGGACAGGTAGCTCAGTGCGTGCAATACAAAGGCAAAGTCGGCCTTGGACTTGGGCGCGAGCACACCAGCCGGGGCAAAGCGGTCGTCGTTGATCAAGGTCGGGTCATCCGAGCCAATCCACTTCACCGAGTACGGCGGGTTGGAAACGATGGCATCAAAGGGCTTGTCGTCGCCAAAATGCGGTTCGGTCAGGGTGTTGCCGAGCTGGATGTTGAACTTGTCGTAGTTCACGTTGTGCAAGAACATGTTCATCCGCGCCAAGTTGTACGTGGTGTGGTTGATTTCTTGCCCGAAGAAGCCGTCTTCGATCAGGTGCTGATCGAAGTGCTTCTTGGCTTGCAGCAGCAGCGAGCCGGAGCCACAGGCGGGGTCGTAAATCTTGTTGACGCTGGTTTGCTTGTGCATTGCAAGCTGTGCGATCAGCTTGGACACATGCTGCGGCGTGAAGAACTCGCCGCCCGACTTGCCGGCGTTGGCGGCGTAGTTCGAGATCAGGAACTCGTAGGCATCGCCGAACAGGTCGATGTGGCTTGCATCGAAGCCGCCAAAGTCCAGCTCAGCCACGCGTTTGAGCACTTTGGAAAGACGATCGTTCTTGTCTTTGACAGTATTGCCAAGCCGGTTGCTGGTGGTGTCGAAATCAGCAAACAGGCCTTTGATGTCGCGCTCGGAGGGGTAGCCGTTGGCGGAGGCTTCGATGGCGGCAAAGATGTTGGCCAGGTCGGTATTCAGGCTTTCGTTGGTGTTGGCGTTGGCCGCGACATTGACGAACAGCTGGCTGGGGTAGATGAAGTAGCCCTTGGTCTTGATGGCGTCATCTTTGGCGGCAGCGATGTTCGCATCATCGTCCGCCATGGCGGCGTAATTAACAGAAGGGTCGCCGCCGGTGATGTAGTCGATGAAGTTCTCGCTGATAAAGCGATAGAACAGGGTGCCCAGTACGTATTGCTTGAAGTCCCAGCCATCGACGGCACCGCGGACGTCATTGGCGATGGCCCAGATCTGGCGCTGTAGGGCAGCGCGTTGTTCATTGCTTGTCATTTTAAAGTCCTGTTTCGATTCGTTGAGCCCTGCTCAGGCGCGATGCTTGAGCAGGAGTAAATGGGTTGTTACGGCAATAGGGCCGCGTTCTATCTCCCGGCCTTCTTCGCCTTGGGTCGATAGAAATCCTTGATTCTTAAGGCGGTCACCAACATATCGCCCGGCTTCTATCGCCCACCTATCGACGATAGTGCGCAGGTTGTCCGATAGGCTGCTCATGCCACCGCCCAGTAGCGCCGCCAGCGCTTGTTACCCTCAAAGCGGACTTCCCCGCGCCCGATCAGCTCTTCCAGCGCGCGCTTGACTTGCTTGGGATGGATTTCGCCGCCGACGCGCTGGTGGATGTCGCTGATGGCCGACCTGGGGTAGCGCTGCAGGTCTTCCAGTACCAGCGCGGCCAAGCGGTGTGGCTCAATGCGTTTGAGGGTGGTCTCGCCGGTGAACTGGAGGCTGCGCAGCAGGCTGGGGTCAACAAAATAGCGTGTTGCCTGGGTACGCCCGGCGCTTTGCACCAACTGCCAGTCCAGTAGGCGCTTTAGCCAAGGTTGCAATGCTTCAACCGACGGCAGCTCAAGCGACGTTACCAGCTCGCGTGCCGTCAGGGCATCTTGCTGCGCCAATAGGCCCAACGCGATCCTCTCGCGCTGCGTGAGCTGATAGGTCTGGTCCGCTTTCGCAATGAAGTCGATGACCTCAGGCTTGAGAATGCGGCGGCGCACTGTCACCTGCACACGATCGTGGGTCTCGATCAACTCGGGAGCCGGGCGGCCCTGAGAGAGCAGCACCTCGAAGATCTTGTCGAAGCCGCTGCCTTCCCGCTCCATCAGCTTCAAGTCATGGAACAGGCGTGCCAGGTGTTCGTTACGGCGTACCGTAGTGTGGAGCACGTTCTGCGGCGAGACGCCCAGCGGTAGCGGTCCAGGGTTGACCACTTCCAGCCGGTCTGGATGCAGGTTCAAAAGATGTCACCGCGCTGGGTGTAGGGACGATGTACCAATGCGTTGACCAATAACTCGCGCACCACGATTTCATCGAAAGCGGGCACGTTCTGGCGGTACAGGCCATCGGGTAGTTCGTAGCGCTCGCGAAAGTCAGGCACCGCCTGCCAGACCGCTTCGATCAATTCCATCGGGCTTTGCGTGTGGTCGTCCCAGACCAGCTTGTTGACCTTCTGTCCGTGCTCGTCGTACTTGATGAACTGGATGACCGGAGCGGTGGTCAGTTGAGCGCGATGATGCTGGCGACCGAGACTGAGCACGCCCAGATTGGTGAGGTTCGGCCCTTGTGCGAGCTGATAGTGATCGAGCAACTCATCGTCAGACTTCTCTTTCACGGAAGGCTTGACGCGATCCGATGCGCGCAAGGCTTCGAGCAGCTTGTCGCGTTTGGCAGGATCAATTTCGGTACGTGGAACATGCAAGGTGGTTTGCGTTTCCCATGGCAATGCGGAACGCTCGCTGGCGAGGCGCATAACGTCATCACCCGTCACGGGCTTGCTTTGGTCGGCTACGCGCAGGAAGTAGCGGCCGTCCGTGGTAGATGCAACGGCCATGGCGCGCGGAATGAGCAATTCGATGTATTGGCCGCCATTAGGGGCGATGGTGACATCCGGCAGCACCGTCATGTTGACCGTGCGCTCTGCCAACTTGCGGCGCAATGTGTCAGGCAAGTCTGGAGGGACACGCTGATCGGCGGGAGGCTCGCTCTGGCCATCCTCGATCCCCAGCAGTAGGCGGCCACCGGTTGCATTGGCAAAGGCAATGCAATCCTTAGCAATTTCGTTCCAGTCCGCCGTCTTGCCAGTCACGGCCCGCAAGGACTTTTGGTCAAGGAGTTGCCCTTCCAAGCTCACGCGTCACCTTCCCCTGCTGGATTCATTTTTGTTCGCTCCCATCGCCCGATTCTTCATCGGCACCTCCAGCTCGTACCCACTCATCCACTTCCGAGAGCTGGAACTTCCACAGCCGCCCTACGCGGTGCGCGGGCAGACCCTTGCGCTCGCGCCAGCGGTACACGGTGTCCTTGGCCACGCCCAAGTGCTGGGCGACGTGCTCGGCGGTAACCCACGGTTCTTTGCTCATGTCGTTGGCGCTCGGATTATGCGATTCAAAGTCGTCTTAAATCGTTTGAAGTCTACCATTTAGGTGCTGTGGAAGCATCCCGATTGCCTTTGACTGCGTTCGCTGTAAGTTGAATGTGGTAACACGGGGCGCAGTGCCACACTGTCACCACCATGGTGACACACTGTCGCCACAGGGTGACCACATTGTCGCCACCATCCTTGCCACTCTTTCAACACATTGTTCGCACAAGGTTGCCACGTTGTTGCCAACATGCCGCCACACTGTTTACACAGTCGGCCGGCAGCCCGATCTGATCGCACAGATATTTTTTGCTGGTCACAAAGGCTCTTGCCACGTTACTCCCCATCACATTTGGGCGCGACATGTATGACGCAGTGTGTTTGATGATACGACGCAATGTTGGAATGTACGTTGTGCGACGTTAGAAAGATCGTTAAGCACACTAGATATAACGTAGTATTATGTTGGTCATCACATCATTTTTTTGCGCCCCAACACAACACCATTAGGAAGAACGTAGCGTGACGTTAGAAAGAACGTAGCGCCAGATTGGGAGTAACGGGGCATGTGACCAGCTAAAAGTCATGCGATCGCGCAGCACGATTTGAAAACCCAACGGATGGAAACAGCGCATTTTTTGCTTACTCAGTTGGCGGCATGTCCGCTTTTCCGCTGCTGCGGAAATGGCTATCAACCAGCTTGGCGATGTCGGCAGGCTGGGCTCCTGTCTTGAGCGCAAGGCACAGCGCTTGTTCCAGCTGCTGCCACCCCCGTGATGACGCGACATTGCTGCCAACCGTTTCGGTCAGACGGAACATCAGCCCTTCCAGCAGCTCTTCGTCACCCACGTCCGCTGCGGCCTGCTCCGCCAGCGCCAAGAGGACGTTGTGTGCTGATGCCAACGAGTCGATTGGCACCCAGGCCAATGCTGCAGGGGTGGTGATGACACGATCCACCCTGACGACTGTCGCCAAATCAAGGGCTTGATCGACGCCCGGCTCGATCTCCATGCGGATCAGCACATCGCCAGCCAACAGAAAGCGCGTCTTAATGAGCCCCGGCTGTTCATCCTGAAACAACCACACTGGCTGCGTGTTGGCCAGCAGCGTGCCTAGTACAAGCTTGCTGTCATCCAGCGCCCCGCGATCATGCCAAGGGTGCAACACGTCGGTACGCAGGCGGCCGCCTTCCACACCGAGGTGGTGCAACAGGCCGACCAGTCGTTTGGCGGAGATCACCTGCTCCTTGCCACGCAGCCAGACCGAGAGGTTGGCAGTGCGGATACCGGTGGCCTCGGCGATCCGCCCCAGCGTTTCCCCGCGCAGTCGTATCAAGGCAGCGGCAAGGGCTGGCAATTGTTCGTTGGTAAGGCTTGGCATATCGGGCTCTGCGAATTCACTGTAAATCACTATAAGACTTATTGGCCGACAAGACGAGCGCGCGGAGTTTGGCGATTCGTGTAAATTGGCGTTATAGTAAATTATAGTTAGATGTTTTGAGAGGCCATCATGCGCAAGCCGAAGCAAATCCGTCCGTTGCGCCTGCGGGAATACGAAGCTGCCATTACTGCGCTCAAGGAGCAGCATCCCTGGCTTGCCCGGCAGATCGTCGAACCCGCGCCGGGGCATCTGGCTTTGGTAGCACATCTGTTTGCCCAGGTGGAATGCCTGCTGCCGCCCACAGTGCTCGCACTCAAGGGCTCACTGTCGGTGAGTTGCAACCGGGATCGCCTGGTCATTTATTACCAGCCGCCGCGACGCCACAGCGAACGTGCAGCGGCAGTGTTCGATCTGATTGCCCAGACCAAGCACCTTTCGCTGCAACAATGCCCCGTCTGCGGCGCACAGGTTATCGGGGACGGCATCCGTCCCCAGCGCTGCCCGCAACATGACGGCATCCAAGGGTTGTTTGCCGAAGAAGTGCGCCGCAGCCGCCAGCTCATCGTCGAACAGGGGGTACAGCAGGTGGTGCACGATCTGGGCAAGGTGACGACCGAAGATGTACGTGCCGCCGTGGCGGCTGAAAATGAGCCGGTCTTGAGTGAAGCCGAACCGGAGCAGGTTCAGGAGCAGCCGACAGAAGCCGCTAAATCAGCGCCCTTGCCGAGCATCGTCTTTCTCGATGAAGCCGGGCTGGAGGCGTTCGTGGATCGCCACCGACCAAAAGGCGACGACAAGTTCAAGCGCGCACAGGCGATGGCAGAGCGGATCAAGCGGGCGGGCCATGGCAGCCGCCAACTGGGCCTGCTACCCCCGGACTGGAAAGCCCTGCTGGATGAGTTCGCGCAGGCTTTCCCAAACTTCCATGAACTGGCCGAGCTGATGCGTGATCACTTCGCCTTGTCCAGTCTGGGCGATGGCCGGGTGTCCTGGCCTGCCGTGTTGCTGGTCGGCCCGGCGGGCATCGGCAAAACCGAGGCGGCACGCTGGCTTGCCGATCAGCTCGTGCTACCGTTCCGGGTCTTCGACATAGCGAGTACGCAATCAAGTTCGCCGCTCGCCGGTTCCGAATCATTTTGGAGCAATTCCGAGCCAGGCCAGCTCTTTGAGCTGTTGGCCTACCAGCCACTGGCCAACCCGGTGGTGGTACTCGATGAACTGGACAAGGCCAGTAACGGCAGACCGCAATACGATCCGCTGGCAGCACTCTATACCTTGCTGGAACCGCGCAGTGCGCGGGATTTCATCGACTTGTCGATCCGCGACTTTGCCATTGACGCCAGTCATGTCAATTGGATGGCGACCGCGAATGAGCTGGAGGCGATTCCGGGGCCGCTACGCTCACGGCTGACGGTGTTGCACATTCAACCTCCCAGACCGGAGCAGGTAAGAAGCATTGCGCAGTCGATTTACAACCGCCTCCGCGACGAGTCGAGCTGGGGCACTGCCTTTGCCGAGCGACTGAATGATGATGTCCTGTCCCGTCTGCAAGCCTTGCCGCCGCGCAGTGTGCGTCTGGTTCTGCAGCGGGCCTTGGGCTCGGCAGCTCGTGATGGCCGGGGTGTTGTCCAAGTGCAAGACATCAGGCCGCCGGTCGAGATCAACCGCCGTGGCGTTGGCTTTGTCAGCGAGGGCTGGAATTGAGGTTGCTCAGCGTTGTCCGGATAGCCAGGCCGCACCGGCGGCCAGTGCATCGGCCTCGCTGGGGTAAGTGGTCGATGGGCCGCTGATGATGCAGGGCTTGGTTTCGCCGTCGCCTTCCACCGTCCACAGCTCCCAGGTTCCGTCATTTTTCCAGCTAGGGATGGCGGTGTAGGGTTTGTCTTTCAGCGCAGCCAGCGCGGCATCCACTTCGGGACGGATCTGCAACTCACCCGAGTAGATATAGGGTGTCGCGCAGCGGGCATCAGATCGGCTCATGTTCCTTGCTCCAGAAAAGCTCCAGTAGTGCGCTCGCCTGCAAGTAAATACCGGGGTTGCGTGCTTCACTCGGGCCAGCAATGTTGAGAATAGCGATGGAATGGCTAAGGAAGGTGCGAATAAGCGGGGAAATTCTTCTCGGCTGACTCAGTCATTTCATTTTTTCCTGTTTGAGCCGATTTTTTCTCCCGTAAATGCCTTGAATCAGCCTATTTAGACCGTTTCTTCGCCATTTAAGGCGTTATTCCCAGTTTTTAGTGAGATCTCTCCCACTGACG
>NZ_JAPCIZ010000108.1:0-8921 GCF_027707725.1 Aeromonas sp. QDB25
CGCACGCCTCAAGGTAGGAAAAACCGCTCTCTACGCTGCCTTGCAGGCGGCCAGTTCTGGCAGTGCAGCCGACTCCTGATATTTCGTGCAGTCGCCTTCTGAAAACGACAGCATTTTAAATGGTTCCAAAATAGTTTTTTGCCACCCGAGATGTAGTTCCCATTAGGTATACCTTTTTAGAACCACCACATGACGATCGAAACACAACCTTTCGATAGCCTTTTGATCTGACAGCACAAACTTTAAGTGTGATCCGTCATCACAAAGTCGCTTTTGAGTTGTATTTGAGTATTTAAGCGACGTTGCTCACCATTCCTGATCTGCTGAATGGGATGCCAAAGGAGGAAATCTACAGAAGCTGGGCTTTGAGGTGAGTCATCTTTTCGACTCACCGAACAAGCCAGCAGCCAAGCGTAGCGCGGCAGTTCTTTACCCCATGGCTTGGTAATCTCCCCGTCTGCTGTTCTCTTACCCGCTATAGGGGATAAATGTTAGATACCGCCTACAGCGTGTAAGTTACATTTACCACCTGTAACAGGTAAATATTGATATACCTGCCATAGCGTGTAAATTGGAAGAAGGCACGCTACCAGGTTGTCGAATCATGAAAGTAACCAGCGCCAAGCAGCTGAGCGCCTGTATCAAGGATGCCAGGCTTTCTCAAAAGCTCTCTCAAGGCAAAGTGGCCGAGAAAGTGGGGATTAGGCAAGACACAGTCTCCAGCTTCGAGCTCAATCCTGAGTCCACCAAGCTGGAAACCCTGTTCAAGATCCTCGCAGCACTCGAATTGTCAGTGGATATCAAACCCCGCAATGAGTCATCCGAGAGTCCGGCATCGGGCTGGAAGGAGGAGTGGTAATGGCCAATCTGGCTGTCTACATGAACGGCTATCGGGTAGGCACATTCACCAAAACTACCAGCGGCGCCCATCAGTTTCAGTACCATGAGTCATGGCTAGCACAACCGGGCAGCCGTCCGATCTCACTCTCCATGCCATTGCGCCATCAGGCCTACCGGGGCGATGAAGCCTATAACTTCTTCGACAACCTGCTGCCAGATAATACGGAGGTGAGAAACAGGGTTGTAGCACGCTATCAAGCGGCATCAACCCAGCCCTTCGATCTGCTCAGTTGCATTGGCCAGGATAGCGTAGGGGCATTACAGCTGGTTACCGAAGGGCACGATGTTCCAGATGTCAGGCGAATCGACTACAAGGCACTTTCCGATGACGAGCTCGAGCAGATCCTGACCAGCTACAAATCAGGAATCCCTTTGGGGATGGTCAGGGAGCAAGAGGAGTTCCGGATCTCTATCGCCGGGGCGCAAGAAAAGACTGCGCTGCTCTATATCGATGGCCGTTGGTACTTGCCACTCAAAGCAACGCCGACAACCCACATTATCAAACTCCCTATCGGCAAGATTGAAAGCCACTCCTACTCGATAGACCTCTCCCAGAGCGTAGAAAACGAATATCTCTGCACTCTGATTGCCAAGGAGTTTGGTCTACCCGTACCTCACTGCTTCATGATGCAGGTTGGCCAGGTCAAAGCACTGGCTGTGGAACGCTTCGACAGACGTTACGCTGCCGATCGCAGTTGGATAATGCGCCTTCCCCAAGAAGATTTCTGTCAGGTATTGAATGTTCCGTCAGCACGGAAATACGAGAGCCATGGAGGACCAGGGATCACAGACATCATGAAAACCTTGCTGGGCTCTGCGACACCAGAACAGGATCGCTACCTGTTCATGAAATCTCAGGTCCTGTTCTGGCTGCTGGCAGCCACCGATGGCCATGCAAAGAACTTCTCGGTCTTTATTGAACCGGAAGGGCGTTTTCGCCTGACCCCTTTTTACGACATCCTATCTGTCTATCCAGTGTTTGGTGGCCGAGGCCTCAACCGAAGGGACGCCAAGCTCGCTATGGGCCTAGCAAGCAGCAAGGGAAAGAAGTACTCCATTGAGCAGATATTCCCGCGTCATTTCTTCCAAACGGCAAAAACTGTGGGATTTGAGCGTTCTGCTATGGAAGAGATCCTGACAGAACTGGCCAACTCCGTTGATGATGTTATTGAGCGCGTTACCCAGCAATTGCCAGCAGACTTCCCCGATACCATCAGCAGCACCATTCTAGAGGGCCTAAAAGCCCGCTCAGCCAGGCTGATAAAGGGTTGGGATTAAATTGGCGGTATGTGGGATGACTGCACGGTTAGCCAAACTACCTATGGGGAAACTTGCACGGTTCGAAGAGTAAAGCGGCTTTCTAGGCACCGGACGATGCTATAGTCGGTTCAAAATATGTTCAAAACTCACCTAAAAGGCGGCTTTGACTGCGTGTGGTGGCATCGCGTTGATTCATATGGGAAGGCTGCACGATCGAGAATGGACTATATGGGAACGCTGCACGATGGCAGAAACCCGTGAGCGGCCTCTCAATATGCTGTTTTAGTTACTTTTACCCCAAGTGGCCCCCGAAAAGTCACTAACATATTGAAGATAATAAATTATTTACATTCTGCATCGGCAAGTAAGTCCGCAGAACAGGCAATGAAAAGCCCGGGTTCATCCCGGGCTTTTTTTGTGCGCTTTTCATCCACCGACCTAGAGGCGGCGCAGGCACCACATGAAGTAAGCACCCCCTAACAGGGTGGAGACCAGACCGACGGGCACCTCCTGGGGAAAGAGGATCTGCTGGCCGATCCAGTCCGCCGACACCATCAGCAAAGCACCACAGCCTGCGGCGCCGAGCAGGTGCCAGCGCGCCCTCACCAGCCCCATCAATCTGGCGAGGTGCGGCGCCAGCAGACCGGCAAAGGAGAGCGGGCCTATCACCATGGTGGCACTGGCGGTGAGCACGGCCACCAGCAGCAGGATGGTGAGCTGGGCACGGCCGAGATGGATCCCCAGAGCCGTCGCTACCGCCGGCCCCATGGGCATGAGATCGAGCCAGCGGCTCACCAGCAGGCAGGCTGCCAGCATCAGCAGCGCCAACACCACCAGGGCAAGGGCCACCGGCTGGGTGACGTAATAGGTGGAGCCGGACATCCAGGAGAGCAGTTGCTGCACCCGCAGGTCGCCGTTGGCCAGGGCGATGGCCTGCAACGGCTCGAACAGCGCCGTGATGGCGATGCCAGACAGCAGTATCCGCTCCGGCTGGAAGCCGTTGCGCCGGTTGATAAGCACCAGCAGCAACAGGCAGGCGAAGGCGCCCACCAGCCCCCCCAGCAGCATCATGGGCAGCGGCAAGGCGGGCAGCAACAGGACCGCCGCAATCACCCCCATGAAGGTGCCACCGCTTACCCCCAGCAGTTCGGGGCTCGCCATGGGGTTGTTGCTGACTCGCTGCAACAGGGTGCCTGCCAGCGCCAGCAACACGCCTGCGGCACCCGCTGCCAGCGTGCGCGGCAAGCGCCACTCCAGCTGGGCCTGCCACCGCAGCCAGCTCGGCCAGCCCCAGCCGCCCATCCCCTGCCCAAACAACAGGGAGGCGATCACCGCCGCAGCCAGCCCCAACACCATCAGGCCGACAAGGCGAGTCGGCGCCGGATGGCGGGCCAACTGCAGGGAGGAGTTTGCCTTAGGCGCACTCTGCTTGATACCAAGACGCGGGATCAGCCAGAGCAGCAGCGGCGCCCCCAACAGGGCCGTCATGGCGCCGGTCGGGATCAGCACAGGCCAGAACCGGCTCAGGGTCTGCAGCAGCAGATCGGTGGCCGCCAGCAACAGGGCGCCGAGGATGGGTGCCCACAGCAGCCGCTGGGCCAGTTTTCTGACCCCCAGCAGCCGCACCATGGCGGGCGCCGCCAGCCCGATAAAACCGATCAGCCCCACCACGCTCACCACGCAGGCGGTGACGAACACGGCGAGACCCAGACCAGCCAGGCGCAGATGCTTGAGGGAGACCCCCAGGCTGCGTGCGCTGGCATCGTCCAGCTCCAGCACTGCCAGCGGGCGCACCAGCACCGCCGCCAGCATCGCGGCCAGCAGCAACCGTGGCAGCAGATAGCCGACGCCGATCCAGCTGTTCTGGGCCAGAGATCCGCTCCCCCACACCAGCAACCCTTTGAGCTCCTCCTGGAAGAACAGCAGCAATCCCATGCTGATGGCGGCCAGATAGAGGTTGATCACCAGCCCTGCAAAGACGATGACCACGGGATTGAGCTGACGGCGCCAGGCCAGGGCGAAGACCAGCCCCATGGCCAGGCTTCCCCCGGCCATGGCGATCCACTCCCGCCCGATCAGCAGCCAGGAGGGGGCGAGCAGGGTCACCATCATCAGCGCCAGCTGGGCGCCGGAGGCCACCCCCAGGGTGGTGGGCGAAGCCAGGGGATTGCGCAGCACCTGCTGCATCAGGGTACCGGCGAGCCCGAGGGCGGCACCGGCCAGCAGGCAGATGGCAAGGCGCGGCAGCCAGCTGAAATGAACCACCGCCTGGCGGGCATCGTCCAGCTCGGGGGAGAACAAAGCCTGCCACCAGAGCGCCCCCGGCAGTTGACGTGCCAGCTCGGCGCAAGCCAGCCCCAGTGTCAGCACCAACAGGCAGAGACCCGGGCGCAGCAGGGGCGAAGAAAGAGAAGATCTCATTGATTTGATCCCCCGGTTGCACTGTGGACAGCCTGCTCCCGCAGGGCACCGTCCAGCAGGGTGGCGAAGCGACGGGCCGCCAATATGCCACCAAAACTCCATGTCGCAGGCAGATGGATCACTGGATTATTCTGTACCAGCGGGAGATGCTGCCACAATCCAGGCTCCTGAAGTTTTTCACCAACCCCTACGGGCACGGGGTCCACCACCACCAGCCTGGCCTCCGGCATCCCGAGAAACTGCTCCAGGCTCGCGACCGAGAATCCCCATGCATTGGTCTCTCCCTGCCAGGCGTTGCGAAGACCGAGGCGCTGCATCACAGCCTCGAACAGGCTGCCATGGCCAAACACCCGCACATGGCGCTCATCGATGAATTGCACCACCAGCAAGGGGGGCATATCGGCGGGCTGCGCCGCCTGCATCTGTGCCAGATCCTGCTCCAGCGCGGTGAGCTGGCGTTCGGCCTCCGCCTCTTTGTTGACCAGGGCGGCGATGGTCAGGGTCGCTTCCCGCAGTCGCTGCCACAGATCGGTGCCCGGTTCATACAGGGCGATGGAGTGCACCGGCGCGATGCGGGAGAGGGTCGGCGCCAGGGGGGCCGCCAGCGGCGAGATGAGAACAAGATCCGGTTTGAGCTCCGCCAGCAGTTCCCGGTTGGGTTGGGCACGCAGCCCGATATCGATCACCCCGGCAGGAAGCTGGGGTTCACCGACCCAGGCGCGATAGGGGGCCACATCCCCCACCGCCATCGGTGTCACTCCGAGCGCCAGCAGGGTTTCGGCTATGGTCCAGTCCACGGTGGCGATGCGGGGCGTGGCGCTGGTGGCGGTGACAAGCTGCCCGGCCTCCCCTGCCAGGGGCAGCAGCAGACTGAGCAGACAGGGCGCCATCTTCAATAAACGGTTCAAGAGCGGCCCCCGGTCAGACGATGGCGATGGCGTGGTCATGGGCCGGATGGCGAATGACCTCCATGGGGATGCCATAGATGGCGTTCAGGGTCTCCCCTGTCATGATCTGTTCGGGCTCTCCGTGGGTCAGCAGACGGCCGGAGTGCAGCGCCACCAGCCGATCGCAGAAGCGGGAGGCCATGTTGATGTCGTGAATGACGATGATGACCCCGAGGTTGAGCTGGCGGCTGAGCTGCTTGACGAGCGTGAGCACCTCCACCTGATGGGCCACGTCCAGGGCGGCCAGTGGCTCGTCCAACAGGATGAAACGGCTCTCCTGAGCCAGCAGCATGGCGAGCCAGACTCGTCCCCGCTCACCGCCGGAGAGGGTATCCACCAGCCGATCGGCAAAGCGTTCGGTGTGGGTCAGGGCGATGGCCCGTTCCACCTGACGGTGATCTTCCGCTCCCATCCGGCCCAGCAGGCCGCGCCAGGGGTAGCGCCCCATCTCCACCAGTTCGCGGCCGAGCAGGTTTTCGGCACTCGGCAGGTGCTGGGGCAGATAGGCCACCTGACGGGCAAACTCCCGGTTGCCCCAGGCAGACAACGGCTGGTCATCGAACAGGATCTCCCCGCCGCTGTGGGGTTGCTGGCGCGCCAGCAGCTTGATCAGGGTCGATTTGCCCGACCCGTTGTGGCCGATGAGGCCATAGACCCGACCTTGCTCGAAGCGAAGGCTGGTGGGGTGCAGCAGCGTGCGGTCATTGACCGCGAAGCTGGCGGATTTCATCTCGAACATAAGCAATTCCTGTGCTGGCTTGCTGCCAGTCTCATCGGTGCCAGCATCAGGCCGGCACCTTGCCATCCAGATGGGCGACCGCATCCCGGCTCACCTGCTCGCGCTGCTCGCCGGTCAGTTCGGTGAGACGGCCCTGGCGCATCTCCAGCAGGCGATCGGCCAGAGAGAAGTAGTGATCGTCGTGGCTGATGGCGATCACCGTCTTGCCCATCTCCTTGAGACGCGGCAACAGCACCTGATAGAAGATGCGGCGGAACTGGGGATCCTGATCCGCGGCCCACTCGTCGAACAGCATCACCTCCCGCTGCTCTGCCAGGGCAAGCAACAGGGCGACCCGCTTGCGCTGGCCCTGGGAGAGGTCGATATCGGCGATGAAGTCATCCTCGATGGCAAGCTTGCTGCCCATCTGCAAGCGCTCAAGCCACTCGGCAACCAGCGCCTCTTTCGGCTCCGGCCCCAGCAGATGCTGGAACAGGTGGTAGTCGGTGAAGATGGCGGAGAAGAGCCCCAGATAGCCGTTGCGATCGGTGACCGGCTCCCCATCCAGCAGGATCCGGCCAGAGACCGGTTGATAGAGCCCGGTCAGCAGCATGGCCAGGGTCGACTTGCCGGAGCCATTGCCACCGATGAGGAATATCTGCTCCCCCCGCTCGATCACCAGATTGATGGGGCCCACGGAGAAACCGCCCTCCCCCTGGTAGTGAAAGCTCACCTGATCCAGCTCGATGCGCTGCCAGGGGCGAGGCGCAGGCGGCAGCGGAAACGCCTCGTCCGGCTCCGCCAGATTGAGGGCAGCTATCTTGTCGAACGCCACCTGGGCGGCGATCAGGGTCGGCAGGGCTCCGATACCTTGCAGCAAGGGAGTGCGCAGGAACAACAGGGTCAGGGCGAAGGTGGCGGCCACATTGGTGTTGGCCCAGCCCAGCCCGTTGGCCAGGAAGAAGACCAGGCCGATGGCACCCAGCATCATGATGTTCGACCAGTTCACCGCGCTCAGGTGGTAGGTATCGGCGCGGATGATCTGCTCCCGGTAGTCCCGGGCATTCTGCTCATAGAGCTGGTGGTAGACGAAGTGGGCACGCTCGCGGTTGAGCGCCAGCTCCTTGCTCCCGGCGATGATGGACTGGTAGTTCTGGTAGAGCCTGTCTTCGGCCTGGCGCATGTGCGCCAGGTGTCGATAGACCCGGTTCACCAGCAGCCAGCCCACCACCATGGTCACGGTGACCCAGAGGGCGGTAACACCGAGCAAGGCGGGAGAGAGCAGGCCAAGGTAGATGATGGAGCCCAGAGTGAGCACCAGGCCCTGTACCAGCTCCGGCAGGCGCACGAAGGCGATGGTGATCTGACCGATGTCGCTGGAAAGGGAGGCCAGGAGCGGCCCCTGCCCTATTTGACGCAGACGGGCGACGTCGGTATCCAGCAGTTGCTTGAGCAGGCGGCCACGCAACCGGTAGACGAAATGGTGACCCAGGGTGGTCAGGGCAAGTTGGGATCCGAGCGTGATCACCAGCAGCAGCAAGACAAGGCCGACAAGCTGACCCAGGATCGGCAGCGGATCCCCGACTGATTCGATAAGTGATTGATTGATGAAGGCAATGACGCCTATCCCGCTGACAGCACTCAGCAGGCTGAGCAGGGTAATGGCGATGAAGGGCCAACGGTATTGGCGATAAACCAGTGACAAGAGTTCCATGACAGGCCTGTAGATGAATGGAAGGAGGGCGGGAGCCTTCGCCCCCGCCCGGCCTGTCGCTTACCAGCGGTAGTTGACGGTGCCGACTATGCTGCGCGGCTCGCCGTAGTAGCAGTAGTAGTCGCAGCTCGCCACATAGGTGTCGTTCAGCAGGTTGTTGACGTTGATCTGGGCACGCCAGTTCTTGGCAAAGTCATACCCGATCATCGCATCCCATACGGTGTGTGCCGGTACCTGGGCGGAACCATAGATGGGGGTGTAGTCCGCATTCACCGCGCCGATGCCGACGCTGGAACCCACATAGCGCACGCCGGAACCCAGCTCAAGACCGGATACCGGGCCCTGCTGCACCTTGTAGTTGCCCCAGAAGGAGGCCTGGTGGCGCGGGATCAGGCTCGCACGACGATCGCCGTTGCCGGTGTCGTTGGTCTTGGCATCGGTATAGGTATAGGCAGCGGTCAGGCGCAAGGCCTCGGTGGCCTGCACGCTCCCCTCCAGCTCGACCCCCTGGGAGGTCACTTCACCGGCCTGGGTCTGCTGGCCGGAGCCGGTAGAGACCAGGGAGTTGGTCTGCTCCAGATCGAACAGCGCCAGGTTGATGTAGCCATCGAGGAAGCTGGGTGCGTACTTGACGCCGGTCTCGTAGAGCTTGCCTTCCAGCGGCTTGTAGGAGTTGCCGGTGTTGGGGTCTATCCCCGGCAGCACTTCGAAGGATTCCGCATAGGCGAAGTAAGGGGAGAGACCGTTGTCGGCCAGGTACATCAGGCTGCCGGAGAGAGAGAGGTTGTCGTCGTACTGTTTCTCGTTCTTGCTCTTGGCTTCGCTGATGTTGTGGGTTTCCACGTAATCGAAACGCGAATTCAACTCCGAAGTGCAACACCCGCCAAATCAAGCAACCTGTCGTAGTTCATCAAACACGATCTGCGGTTGCCTGAAATCCAAACATTTGCGCGGTCTAAGG
>NZ_JAPCIZ010000109.1:0-8725 GCF_027707725.1 Aeromonas sp. QDB25
TGGAGGGGGTCGGGGGGCCGCCCCCACACAAACAACACTCACACCCCCGGCGGGGCCCGCCCGCGGGCGGCTGGAAGTTAGTGTGAGACCGCGGGGGGCCGCCCCCCCCCCCCCCCCCCGCCCCTCTGTCATTCATCCCTTCGACTTGAAATTTGCCGCCTCGATGCCGTGCCGATTCAATAGCTTGTAGAAGTCGGTGCGGTTTCTCCCCGCCATGTTGGCCGCCAGGGTCACGTTCCCCTCCGTGGTGCGCAGCAGCCGGATCAGGTACTCCTTCTCGAACTCGGCCCGCGCCTCGTTGAACGAGGGAATACCGCCACCGCCGCCACTCAGGGCCGACTCCACCATGGCCGCGCCGATCACCGGGCTGCAGCAGAGGCTGGCGAGCTGCTCCACCACCCCGCAGAGCTGGCGCACGTTGCCCGGCCAGGCCGCGGCGGCCAGCAGGGCCAGCGCCTCCGGCGAGAAGCCGAGGGCGGCGCAATCGGGGTGACGGTTGCGGTAATCGTCCAGCGCCTGACGGGCCAGCAGGGGGATGTCCTCGCTGCGGGCGCTCAGCGACGGCAGGGTGATGTTGGCCACGTTGAGGCGGTAGAAGAGATCCTCGCGAAAACGCCCCTCTTCCATGGCGGTCACCAGATCCTGATGGCTGGAGCTGATGACCCGCACCTCGGGGGTACCCTGACCATACTCCGCCAGCACCTGGAGCAACTTGGCCTGGAGTGACTCCGACAGATCCCCTATCTCGTCGAGGAAGAGGGTGCCGCCTTTGGCCTCGGCAAACAGGCCGGACTGGCCATCCTCGCCAAACAGCTGCAAGTCCAGCACGGGCCAGGGCAGAGCCGCACAGTTGATGGTATGCAGCGGCTTGTCGCGGCGGTGGCTGGCCTGGTGCAGCGCCTGGGTCATCACCCCCTTGCCGGCGCCGGAGGGGCCCAGGATCAGCACGGGCACGTCCATGGTGGCGATGCTGCTCGCCTGGATCAGCAACTGCTCCATCTGCGGGTTGCGGGTCTGGATGAGGGACTGCCACTCCTGCTGCTGCTTCGGACGGGTCAGGCTGAGAGCATGTTCTATGGTGACCAGCAGCTCGTCCTTGTCGATGGGCTTGGTGAGGAAGCTGAACACCCCGGAGCGGGTCGCCTGGATGGCGTCGGGAATGGTGCCGTGGGCGGTCATGATGATCACCGGCATGCCGAGCCACTGGGACTGGATCCGCTCGAACAGCGCCAGCCCGTCCATGCCCCCCATGCGCAGATCGCTCAGCACCAGGTCGGCCCGTTGCTGGCGCAGCCTGTCCAGCGCTCCTTCGGCGCTGTCGGCGGTATCCACCTCGTAACCCTGGCTGCGCAGGCGCATGCTCATCAGCTTGAGCAGGCTGGCATCATCGTCCACCAGCAGAATACGGCTCATGCTCTCACCCCCTCTTGGCGAAAAACGCGGTCATTGCGGCGCTGTCCGAAGCTGTCATGGCTGACCTCCCCCATTGAGCTTACGCTGGTTGAGCTGCTCGTCGATGGCGGAGAGCTGCTCTATCTGCTGGCGTAGACGCTTCACCTCCTGACTCTGATCGTCGCGGCGGCTGTCTCGCACCAGCAGCTCCTCCCCGAGGGCGATCCAGCTGCGCAGGAAGGCCTGGGCATCGAGACCGAGCTCCGGCAACAGAGCTTTCAGCTGATCCAGCCCGGCCCGGCGGCTGGCCACCGATTCGGACGGGTGGGTGTTGACCATGGCCAGGCTGACCCGGCTCTCGAGGTCGGTGGCGCCGGCCAGTCGCTGGCGCTCCTGCATCCGCTGCTGGGGATGGCTGGCCAGCAGCCAGTCCGAGTATTGCAGGCGCACCTGCATCTCCTTGTTGGCAAACTCCATCCGCCTGGCGATCGCCTCCTGGGAAGGCTCGGTGAGGCTGGTAGAAGGCAGCAGGGAACAGCCAGCGAGCAGGCCTATCATCAATACGGGAATCACAAATCGTTTCATCTTGAATGTCACTTCAGATCCTGGTGGGGAGCAGGCACCTGCCCGCTCCTCTCAATATTCGGTGTCAAGGCGCCACCCGCACCTGCGGAGTCGCCGCCACGCCCGTCAGCTCGGGCGCACGTTCAAATCCAGCCGGAAACAGACATCCGCCTGGGCATCCTCGATCAGCCTGAGCTCGCCGCCCAGACTCATGGCAGACTCACGGGCAATGGAGAGGCCCATGCCGGAGCCTTTCAGCAATCCCTGACGCACTATGCTGCCCTGTTCAAAGGGCTCGAAGATGCGCTCCCGCTCGTCTGGCGGGATGACAGGCCCTTCGTTGGCCACCTCCAGCCAGCCGCCGCCCGCCCCCGCCCCGGCGCGGATCCAGATCTGTCCGCCCCTGGCGCCATAGCTGACCGCGTTGGAAAAGAGATTGTCGAGGATGAGTCGCAGGCGGTAGGGCTCTGCCCGCAGGCTGATGGGCTCGGGCGGCAAGTGTACACTGATTTGCTTGGATTCCAGCGCGAGCCGGTACTCTTCGGACAAGTCTGACAACAAGGGCGCCAGGGGCACCTCGGACAGGGTGAACACCTCCTGCTGGCTGAGGCGATTGAAGTCGAGCAGCCGCTCGATTAGGGTCTGCAGACGGCGGCTGTTCTCCTCCAGCATCTGGCAGATCTCCTGCTGATCCCCGTTGAGGGGCCCCACCAGCTGCTCCGAGAGCAGATCAGCCCCTTCTCGCAGCACGGCAAGGGGGGTTTTCAGCTCGTGGGATACGTGGCGCAGGAACTGGTATTTCTGCTGTTCCAGCTCCTTGAGCTTGTCGTGCAGCCAGCTGATCCGCTCCCCCAGCAGCACCAGTTCGGCCGGGCCGTCCACCGGGCGCTGATCCGGCTCGACGCCGGCGCCCAGACTCAGGATCCGCGACTCAATCTGACGTACCGGGTGGATGATGAGGTAGGTAAAGAGCAGTACCAGCAGCAGGCTGAGCCCGGCCACGAAGCCGCTGACCCACCAGATCTGCTGTTTCAGCTCCACGATGGCGCCCCGCATGCGGGTCACGTGATCATCCACCTGGCTACGGGTGACCACCTCCAGTTGCTGGTTCAGTTCGTTGAAGTCGGTGAAACGGGGGCTGGTCGCCTCCTGCCTGACCTTGCGCAGATCCTGCAGGCCGTCGAGCCAGACCAGCGTCGCCTCGAGATCTCCGTAGACCTCGGCATCCGGAATGGAGTCCTGATGAGTCGCGAGCAGTTCCCGGTAGCGCACCAGCTGCTGCCGATAGCTGGCCAGGATGCGATCATCACCCAGGACCGCATAGCGGCGCAGGGTGCGCTCCAGATCGATGGCCTGAGTGGAGAGCAGCGTCGCCCGGCGAGTGTCCCGCACCGCACGTTCCATCTCGTCGCTGGTGAGCTGGCCCAGGTGGGAGAGAGCCTGACTGTCGTGCCAGATCATGCCCCCCAGGGGCATCAGCACCAGCACGAAGCCCATCAGTACTACCTGGAGCAGGGAGCGGGGCCGAACCTTGGTCATCTTCTGCGGTCTCGATTCGTCATGGGGGAGCCAGCATATCCGCACTGCCCCAAAAAGCAAAACCGGCCATAAAGCCGGTTTGATTGCTCACCGAGGCCGGATTCACGCCAGGCCGACGGACGCCACACAGATGACAATGATCATGGCAAGGGCCCCTGACGCGGCCAACAGTGCCCATTTCATTTCTACGCTCATGCAAACCTCCTTTCTGCCAATCAGCGTTGGATCACAACAGATAACGACATGTTAATTCATAGTGAATCCCATAACCGTGAGCTGCGTATATATTTCAGACGAGCCCAACCCAAGGAATGGAAAGCATGTTTTACCTCTGTAGCATTGGATCCAATCTCGACCCCGCCCTGCACGTCAGTCAGGCCGTCGCCGAATTGCTGGCCCGCTTTGGTCGCCTTCACCTGAGTTCCGTCATCCAGACCAAGCCCGTGGGCATGCATTCGCGCCACGACTTCCTCAACTGCCTGTTCGTCGTCCAGAGCGACTTCTCTCCCGCCCAGCTCAAGGCCGAGTTTGTCACCATGGAGCTGGCCCATGGCCGGGATCGCAGCAACCCCCTGTGCAAGGTGGCGGACAGGCCACTGGACATCGACATACTGGCCTGCGGCGAACGGGATGACTTCGCCGAGGCCGGGGTGGATGCCTACCTGGGGGATCTGCTGGCGGAGATGTATCAGGGCGGCAGTGTGGACTCCGGCAAGGTGACCCTCGGCCTGCCGGGCAGCAAGGTGTTTGCGAAGCAGCGCATCGGCCAGGCCCCCATCCATCTCTGCCAGCAAGACGAGGCCCTGCTTCCCGGCAACGGCCACCCCGGCCCCCCTTCCCGGCACGCCGCCATCCGGCACCCTTGAGCCGTTCACACACATGAGGCGCCCAAAGGCGCCTCATGTCATGGCGGCCCGCCATGCCCTAGATGACGGCGAGGGCGCGCCCCCCGTCCACCCGGATGCTGGCCCCGGTCATGTAGTCGTTCTCCATCAGCATCTGTACCGCCTGCCAGATGGGCTCCAGACCCCCTTCCCGCGCCAGCGGCGTCTTCGCCAGCACCTGCTGGCGCCAGTCATCCCCGTGCTCGTCGAGAAACAGGATGGGGCCAGGCTCTATGGTGTTGACCCGCACAGCGGGTGCCAGTTCGCGGGCAAAGCTCATGGCCAGGGAATGGGCTCCCGCCTTGGTGGCCACGTAGGCGGCAAACTGGGGCGCCGGGGCATGGATGTAGATATCGGTGATGTGGATGATGCCCCCGTTGGGCTGGCGAGCAAGGGCGGGGGCCAGCGCCCGGTTGAGCTGGAAGGGAGCCGCCATGTGTACCCGGTAGAACTGATCAAACTGGGCCAGCTGCACCGCAGGATCCGCCGCCTGGAGCTCGAAGGCGGAGGCATTGTGGATGATCAGGGCAAGATCCTCATGGGCCGCCAGCGCCGTCACCACGGCGCCCACCTCCTCTTCCCGGGTGAAGTCCGCCTGTACCAGCTCGACGCCCACGTCTCGCAGACGATCCAACTCGGGCCGTTCGCTGCGATAGCTGCCCGTCACCTGCCAGCCAGCGGCCACCAGCTGCTCGCACAGATAGAATCCCAGGCGACGGCCACAGCCCGTTACCAATGCACGCATACCCTCTCCTTGTGGTTGTCGCCCTCCCCGATCCATGCAGGATCGCACGGAGGGCCCATTCATCGGCCATGACCTATCGATGTCCGAGGCAAAACCCATTGGCCCCCTGTCACGGCCACCGGGCATAGTGGCCCCATCGACCCCCATGGAGCCACCATCATGCTACAAATTCGCGATCATATGCAGCCATTGACCCACTCACTGCACCCCGGCCTCGGTCTGGCCGAGGCGCTGGACAGACTCCATCGGGCAAACCTGGGGGGCCTGCCGGTACTGGATGACCATCAGCACCTCGTCGGATTTCTCTCCGAGCAGGATTGCATTCCCGCCCTGCTCACGGGCAGCTATCACTGCGACACCCGTACTCTGGTCGAAGATCTGATGAGCCGGACCCCGCTGTTCGTCTCTCCTGATGACAACATCGTGGATCTCGCCCGCCAGATGGCCGGGGCCAGACCCAAGGTCTATCCAGTGATGGAGGGAGGCAAGGTGACGGGCATCATCAGCCGTCGTCAGGTGATGCAGGCCCTCAACACCCAGATGAAACAGTGTCAGGCAACCTGAGGCAGGCAACCTCGCACACGTTTCATGCCGACCACCCTCCCGCCCACAACCGGCGAGTGGCTTGTCCATCCCGCCCGACTCTGCCACGGGGCGGCCTGTCGAGGCAGCCCGCCCCCCTCCCACCGGCACCGTTCGTTTGTCCCCTCCCCATTTCAGGGTTTGCCATCCGTGGTCGTCTCTAGTTAGATAGGTGCCGGTCACAGTCCCTGCCGGATGCGACCCCGTCCCGAGTGCTCAGGAGATGTAACGTGCGACGCTTGCTCGTATTCTGCTTGCTGCTGCCCTGCTGGCTGTCAGCCAGGGAGCTGGTCATTGGTGGCATCCTGGAGCCCCCTCTCAAGTGGCTGGATGCACAGGGACACCCTCGCGGGCTGGATGTTGATCTCGTCACCGCCATCTTCGGCACGCTCCATACTCCCATCAGGATTGAGCTCATCGATTCGGGGGCCAGGCTCACCCGCAATGCCGAAAGCGGCTTCTATGATCTGCTGCTGACCCACTCCTACAAACCGGAGCGGGAGGCCTATCTGCTCTACCCCAAACAGGCCCATATGCTCCATAGCTGGCACTTTTTCATACGCAAGGAGTCCGCAGGCCGGATCCATTATGACCATCTGACGGATCTCAAACCCTGGCGCATCGGTGTCACCCGGGATTTCTCCTATACCCCCGAGCTCGCGGTGGCCATGACAGACCCGAGCTATCACTTCCAGGAGATCCCCATCAACCAGCTGCAACTGCGCAAACTCATCGCCGGTCGCATCGACGTGGTGCCCATGTCCCTGGTCACCGCCTTCACCCAGATAAGAGAGGAGGGACTGGAGGGCAAGCTCGACTACCTGCCAAAGCCCCTCAAGACCAGCCCCTACTTCAATGTCTGGACCCGTTCCCGGGCCGATGCCGACACCCCGGCCCTGATGGCCGCCTATGATGCCGAACTGCTGCACATGAAGCGGGACGGCCGGCTCAAGGCCCTCTACGACAAATACGGCATCCCCTATATCGAACCCTGATCCACCGTTCAGGGTGCCCTATCCCGCAGGGTCAAATTCTGCTGCGCGAACAGGGTCTCGCACGGGAGAGGGATCTCTACGCCCCCCTCAGACCACCCGACTCAAGGCTTCACATCCCGCAGGATCGGGTTTTGCAGCGAAATCAGCGTCTCGGTGGACTGGATCTCGTCGATGGTCTGGATCTTGTGGATCAGCACCGTCTGCAACTCGTCGATGGAACGGGTCATCACCTTCATGAAGATGCTGTAGTGGCCCGTGGTGTAATAGGCCTCCACCACCTCGTCCAGCGCCTGCAGTTTGGCCAGGGCCGACGGGTAATCCTTGGCGCTCTTGAGGTTGATCCCGATGAAGCAGCAGACGTCGTAGCCCAGCTTCTTGGGGTTCACCTGCACCCGCGTTCCCTCGATGATGCCCGCCTGCTTCATCTTCTCTACCCGCACGTGGATGGTGCCCGGGCTCACCAGCAGTTGTTTGGCCAGCTCGGCGTAAGGCAGGCGCGCATTCTCCATCAGGGCGGAGAGGATGGCCTGATCGAGATTATCGATCCGATAATTTTCTGACACTTTTTTGCGCTCCTTTTAATGATTCATCATTAATTGATGGCTTATTTTGAAGAAAAAAACACACAAAGCCTATTTCAATTATCGAATATTGAATTTAGTTGGCATTCTGTTGAAGAATCACCGCATTCAACGGGTTCACGACAGGTAATTCAGCATGAAACAGCACTACATCCGCAGCCAACAGCAGATCAGCTTCGTCAAAGAGATGTTCTCCCGCCAACTCGCACTGCAACTCGGCCTGATGGAGGTACAAGCCCCCATTCTGAGCCGGGTCGGTGACGGCACCCAGGACAACCTCTCCGGCTGCGAGCATGCAGTGCAGGTCAAGGTGAAAACCCTGCCGGAGCACAGCTATGAGGTGGTCCACTCCCTGGCCAAGTGGAAGCGCCAGACCCTGGGCCGCTTCGGTTTCGGCCCGGGCGAGGGCATCTATACCCACATGAAGGCGCTGCGCCCGGACGAAGACCGCCTCACCCCCATCCACTCCGTCTACGTGGATCAGTGGGACTGGGAGAAGGTGATGCCGAGCGAGCGCCGGGATCTGGCCTATCTGCAGGAGACGGTGCGCGGCATCTGGGCCGCCATCAAGGCCACCGAGCGCGCGGTCTGCGCCGAGCATGAGCTGACCCCCTTCCTGCCGGCGGATATCCAGTTCCTGCACAGTGAAGAGCTGCTGACCCGCTACCCGGACCTCGATGCCAAGGGACGCGAGCGCGCCATCGCCAAAGAGCTGGGAGCGGTCTTCCTCATCGGTATCGGTGGCGCCCTCTCTCACGGCGAACGCCACGACGTCCGTGCCCCGGACTACGACGACTGGAGCAGCGAGAGCAAGCTGGGGCTGGCGGGTCTGAACGGTGACATCCTGGTGTGGAACCCGGTGCTGGAAGACAGCTTCGAGATCTCCTCCATGGGGATCCGGGTGGACGCAGAGGCCCTGCGCCGTCAGCTGGCCATCACCGGGGACGAGGATCGCCTGCAGTACGACTGGCATCAGGATCTGCTGGCAGAACGCATGCCGCAAACCATCGGCGGCGGCATCGGCCAATCCCGTCTGGCCATGCTGCTGCTGCAAAAAGAGCACATCGGTCAGGTCCAGGTCGGCGTCTGGCCGGCCGAGATGAAGGCCGCCATTGCGGACATGCTGTAAGGAACCAAGGGCACCCCGCGGCCATTGCTGCGGGGATGCCGACAGGCAAGTGGCCCCCGGGATGAGCGAGCACATCCCGGGTGGCTGTAAGAAGGGAGGCCGGCAACGGCCTTGCTTCGCCATCGGGGGCTTGCCCCTGCGACCCGCTCAACCCACGTCAGGTCGCCTCACTACATTCCTCCCGGCAATCTTCGGATTGCCGCTTTTTTTAGGTTCTTCGCGGGATCCTGGGAAAGTGGAAGTTGACAGACAGGGTGCTGGTAAACTGGCTGTCTCCAAACACACCACCACCATCACCCTGCTGTCGCCGTGCA
>NZ_JAPCIZ010000110.1:0-8440 GCF_027707725.1 Aeromonas sp. QDB25
CTCGATGACTTCCACCATGTTTTGCCATGGCAGAATCTGCTCCATGCGGGACAAGAAAATCTCTTTTCTGGTCTGACGGCGCTTACTGCTGAATTCACTGTCGGCGAAGGTAAGTTGATGACTCATGATGAACCCTGTTCCATGGCTCCAGATGACAAACATGATCTCATATCAGGGACTTGTTCGCACCTTCCTTAGGACACCCACCTTTTGGAGTACTCCGCCTTCTTGCTAAAACCGAATCTCCACCGACTCTGCACTGCGCGTTGCCTCGCCGTGATAAACCGCTTCGATATTGTTGCCGTCCGGATCGAGGACAAAGGCGGCGTAATAGCCGGGGTGATAGACCCGCTCGCCGGGGGTGCCGTTATCCTGGCCGCCATGGGCCAGCGCTGCCTGATAGAAGCGATCGACTGTGGCGCGGTCCTGCGCCTGGAAGGCGAGGTGATGGCGACCGGTCAGTGCGCCGAGCGCTGCCGGGCTGTCGATGGATGTGACAAACAGCTCGTCAGCCCAGAAGTAACCCTCACCCGCGCCGCCGATTGGCACATCGAGGGTGGCCAGTATGGCCCTGTAAAAGCGCTCGCTGTCGGTCAGGTCTTTCACCACCAGCTGGAGATGGTCGATCAGCCGACCCCGATGTAGTGTGTGCGTTTCCATACATTCACTCCACTCGACATGGTTGAATCAGTCATTTACCTCTTGCCGGTTGTGCCCTTTGGCGACGCTACCGCCCTGAATGTCAGCTTCCAGCTTGCTGCGATTGACCAAAAGGGCGTGGTTGGCATGGCTCATAGGAGACTCCGACGAGGCGTGTGTTGCCAATTGGCTATATTAACGGCCCGCGAGCGAAGGGAAAGGAGGAAATGGCGAATTGCCGGGCAAGATCAACAAATGGAGGCCAGTCCGAAAGCCTGGCGTCCGGGCTTGATTGGCGAGAGAGGGCTGGGCATAGGTAAAAGGGGGGCGAGTGGCCACCAACTGGTGACCCTCTTGCTGCCTGTACGGGAGTGGTTGCCCGGCCTCTGGCCGGGCGGGGGATCAGTTGCCCGGGATCTCGCTGCAGTTGAGGGTGGGCTGACCGTAGCGCTCCAGCATGGCGTCGCTCCCCTTGGTCCAGAAGGTGAGGTTTTGTCCCTCGTACCGGGCGCCGCTGGCGCTGGGGGTCTCATAGGCGAGCACCTGCTGCTGGTCGTTCCCCTCGCTCAGATTGATCATGGCGGCGGGCCGCTTGGCCTCGTTGTAGAAGTAGGTGGAGAGGGTGAGGCTCTTGCCGCACTGGTAATCAATCGGCGTCGGCACCCTCAGTTGGCCGCCTTTTATCTGCAACTCGGTGATCCGCAACTGGTAGCTCTCTTCCACGCACTGGCGCAGGTCGCCCGCCTTCCAGCAGTCGTTGCGCCCCTTGATCCAGCCGCGCTGGATGGCGCGCTCGCTCTTCTGCTGCTCGGGGGAGAACCCGGCATCGCCTTGGGATAAAGGGCTGACAGCTCGTTATCCAGCGCAGCCAGTCCGGCATCCTTGCAAATGAGGGTTTCGGCGGCGCCTTTCGCCTTGGCGCACTCGAAGGACGGGGTGGCCGCCGCGGCCAGCAGAGGGGAAAACAGCAGGGTTCCAAGCAAGATCTTGTTCATCGACAGGGCTCCAACAGGGGGCGTGATGCCCCGTGATCAGAGCACACTTTACACCCGAAGGAGGCAGGAGCACCCCGTGTTTTTGGGTGCCGGGCGGCCCTGCATGGCAATCAGACGCCGGCCAGCGCCAAGGTCTGGCGGCTACGCCACAGCCGCTCGTGGAAGAAGAAGACGACGGTGTTGATGGCAGGTTCGATCAGTGCCATCACGCCGCCGGTGAGCAGCTCACCACTCAGCAGGTAGGCGACACCGAAGGCCACCGAGAAGTGGACCAGGGCGAAGCTGCTGGTCTTGGCCTGCAGGCTGTGCTCAGGCTTGAGCTTGTGCCAGCCAAGGTCGTGGAAGTAGAAGGCGACCGTGTTCACGGCGGGCTCGATGAGGGCGATCAGGCTGGCGGTGAGCAGTTCGCCGGTCAGCAGGTAAGCCACGGTGAAGGCGACACTGAAGTGCAGGATGGCGAAGCTGATGGTCTTTTTCATGGTGGTGTCTCCTCTGGCGATGAAGGCAGTATCACCTAGAATCCCATCAAATGAAAACTATTCTCATCTATCGGCGGAATAGAAAATGCCTATCGACCGGGGGAGGCCCCACCAGATTGGGAGTTGCCCGGGACCGCAACGGCGCTAGAGTGTGCCTTTTGCCATGAAAAAGGAGCTTTCATGACCATCAACTCCAACCTGTTTGTTCTCTTCATGCTGCTGCTGATGATTGTCGTCGGTGTGGTGGCCTGGCGACTGGCCCGGCGCAAGAGCCGCCACCCGGGGCTTGTCACCTTCCTGTGCGTGCTGCTCTGCCTGGTGCCGCCCTTTGCCCTGCTGGCGCTGCTCATTCTGGCGCTGTGGCGGGACATGCCCGCAGGCCCCAATGCCAGGCAAGCCTAGCTAGTCCCTCAGCCGCCACTGCAGCAGTCATAGAAAAGCCCCTTGCGGGGCTTTTTTACTTGGAATGTCCCGCGCAGCAGGTGGCCGGTTGGAAGGGGCAAGATCGGGTGATGGCCCTACCTGCCGAGGCCAGCGATCCGAGCATGGGCCTCGCGCATTCCCTGTTCCGCCCCGTGGGGGTGCAGATCCATCCCCTCTGCGTAGACGAATTCCACCTGCGCGATGCCCATCAGGCCGAGCACGGATTGGAGGTAGGGTGTGACCGCATCTGTCGTCTGTCCCTGATGCACGCCGCCGCGGCTGCTGAACACCAGGGCGTTGACCCCCTCCACCAGCCCCATGGGGTAGGTGTCGGTGTAACGGAAGGTCACCCTGGCCCGCGCCACCAGATCGAACCAGTTCTTGAGGGGGGTCGGCACGTTGAGGTTGTACATGGGGGCGCCGATCAGCAGCAGGTCGGCGGCCTTGAGTTCGGCAATCAGCCGATCCGACAGCGCCACCGCCTGCCGGATGGCCTCATTGGCCGGTTCAGCCCCGCGCAGGGCGTGAAACAACGGGCTGTCGAGGACGGGCAAGTCGAGGGCGGTCAGGTCGCGCACCACCACCTGGTCCTGATGGCCCTGCTCCCGGCGTGTTTGCAGGAAGCGCTCCATCAACTGGTTGGTGCGGGATGCGGGGCCGTTGAGGCTGGATTGCAGCAGCAGGATCTGGCTCATGAGGGGAACTCCATCTGAAACGTGTGAAGAATGAAGGGAGCTTACCAGTTATTTTTTTCCGCAGTGCTGATAGTATTTCGCCATATTGGTTCCAAAATGTATGCAATAGATGGCAAACACGCTCAACGGCATCGATCTCTTCGCCACCGTGGTGGAGGCGGGCAGCTTCGCCCAGGCGGCGGAGCGGCTTCACCTCACCCGCTCGGCGGTGGGCAAGGGGGTGGCGCGGCTGGAGCTGCGTCTCGGCGTGCAACTGTTTCATCGCACCACCCGCAGCCAGAGCCTGACCGAGGAGGGGGCGCTCTTCTATCGCCACTGCCTGCGGGCGCTGGAGGAGGTGCGTCTTGGGGAAGCGGTGCTGGCCAGCAACAAGCTCACCCTCAACGGCAGATTGAAGGTCTCCATGCCGGTGCTGTTCGGCCAGCAGTGCGTGGCCCCCATTTTGCTGGCGCTGGCGAAGGCGCATCCCGGGCTGGCCCTGGAACTGTCGTTCAGCGACCGCAAGGTGGATCTGGTGGAGGAGGGGGTGGATCTGGTGATCCGCAACGCAGAGCCGCCGGACAGCCTGGATCTGGCGGCGCGCAGGCTCGGGGAGCACGGCATGACGCTTTGCGCCTCGCCCGCCTATCTGGCCGAGCGGGGGGAACCTGTGACCCTGGCCGAGTTACCGGATCACGAGTGCATCGCCTATCTGCGCCAGGGGCGGGTGCTGTCGTGGTGGTGGCAGGAGGCCGAGGCATGGCGCGAGGTCCAGCCCAGAGGGCGGTTGCAGATGGACGATCTCAACGCCATCACCCAGGCGGCCATCGCGGGCTTTGGTCTCGCCTGGCTGCCGACCTGGCTGGCGCGGCCTCACCTTGAGCGGGGCGAGCTGCGCGAGCTGCTGGCCCGATTGCCGGGTCGGCGCTATCCCATCAACGCCCTCTGGCCCCGTGGTCCGCATCTGCCCCTCAAGACCCGGCTCGCCATCGACTGGCTGGCGAGCCGCCTGCCCGAGCGGCTGGCCAGCGTGAGCGGGCCGGGTCATCTGTCCCAATGAAAAAGGGCCTGCTGTGGCAGGCCCTTCCCCATTTTCTGTGGTTCCGAGGATCAGGCCTCGGCCTTGCTCAGCCACTCCACCCTGTACTGGGCGCCGGGGCCCTGGGCCAGCTTGGCGCACAGGGGTTTCAAGAAGGCCTCGATCTGCTCGTCCAGCATCCAGGGGGGGCTGACGATGAGCATACCGGAGCCGTTCATGCCCCAATCGGCAGTCTGGCCGGCCACTTCCAGCTCGGCCACCAGGACGTTTCCGAAGTTCTCGCGCTTGATCGCTTTGAGCATGTCGCGGGACTTGTCCGCCTCTTGCCCGAGGATGGGATACCAGAGGGCGTAGATGCCGGTGGCCCAGCGCTTTTGCGCTTTTTTAAGGGTATCGACCACGGCGAAGTAATCTTCCTTGAGCTCATAAGGCGGGTCGATGAGCACCAGGCCGCGGCGCGGGGTGGGGGGCAGCAGGGCGACCAGCCCCTCGAAGCCGTCGCGATGGTGGACGGCGACGCGGGGGTCGTACCCCATGTTGGCGCGAAGATCCTCCACCTCGTTGTTGTGCAGCTCCATCAGCGCCAGCTTGTCCTGATCGCGGATGAGGCGGCGGGACAGCTCGGGGGAACCCGGGTAGTAGTGCAGCTGACCATCGCTGTTCATCTCCTCGATGACACCCAGATAGGAGGCCATGGCAGACCACTGGGCCCGCTCATCCCACAGGCGTTTGATCCCGTCGGCGTATTCCGCTTTCTTCTGGGACCAGTCGCCGCGCAGGTCGTAGAGACCGCCGCCGGCATGGGTGTCCAGCACGATGAAGGGTTTCTCCTTCTTCTTGAGGGACTCGATGATCAGGGCCTGGACGGCGTGTTTGAGCACATCGGCGTGGTTGCCGGCGTGAAAGGCGTGGCGGTAGCTCAGCATATGAGATCTCTGAGGGGGCCCTGCTGGGCACCCAGTAACGATAGATAGTGAAACAGGTTGCGGCTGTCGCCGCGAAACAGGGCGAGGGTGCGCAGGGTCTGCAGCAAGACCCCCTGTTGCAGCCGCTCCAGCTCCAGTTCGTGGGCCAGCATGGTCTGGTACTCCTCGGTTCCCACCCGTGACTTGGCCTGCTGGCGCAGGGTGCGCCAGGGGAGCAGCACCGCCTCGGTCTGTACCAGGGCCGGTTGCAAGTCCGTGAGGTCGACCGGGATCCGGAGCAGGTCGAGGTGGTACAGCAGGAGCGCCAGGTTGACGTTGCCCCCCATGCTTTGCACGTGGAGCCAGTCCTGGCTGCGCTGGCCATAGGCGCCTGTGCTCCATGTCCAGAACTCGGAAGGGGTGGGCAGGGCGTCGGGGCTGACCCGCTCGCTGGCCATCAAGGCTTCATCACGCAAAGAAGGCCTGCTCCATGGTTTCCAGCTCCTCGGAGAGGCTCATCCACTCCAGCTCGACGTGCTCCAGCTCTTCCTTGAGGGGGCCCTGGGACTTGAGCAGCTCGGAGAGCTTGCCCTTGGCACTCTCTTCATAGATGGCGGGATCGGCCAGCTGCTCTTCCACCGCGGCCAGCTTGGCCTGCAGCTTCTCCATGCTGGCCTCGAGCTTCTCGAGCTTCTGGCGCAGCGGCCGGGTTGCTTGCCGGAACTGGGCCTCAAGGCGCTTCTGATCCTTGCGCGCCACCGCCGAGTTGGCGGAGACGGTGCCATCTGCCGGCTTGGCATTGGCCTCTTTCTCCTGCTCGCCGAGCCACTTGTGGTAGTCGTCGAGATCCCCGTCGAAGGGCTCGACCCGGCCGCCGTGGACCAGATAGAAATCATCCGTGGTGGTGCGCAGCAGGTGACGGTCGTGAGAGACCACCACCATGGCGCCCTCGAACCCTTGCAGGGCCATGGTCAGGGCGTGGCGCATCTCCAGATCCAGGTGGTTGGTCGGTTCATCCAGGAGCAGCAGGTTGGGCTTTTGCCAGGTGATGAGGGCCAGCACCAGACGCGCTTTCTCACCGCCGGAGAAGGGGGCCACCTTGTCGAGCACCTTGTCGCCGTGAAAACCGAAGCTGCCGAGGTAGTTGCGAAGCTCCTGCTCGGTCTTGTCCGGCGCGAGGCGCACCAGGTGATCGAGGGGGCTGTCATCGAGGCGCAGGGTCTCGAGCTGATGCTGGGCGAAGTAGCCGATGCTCACCCCGGCGCTCACCTCCAGCTTGCCCGACAGCGGCGGGTTGCTACCGGAGAGCATCTTGATAAAGGTGGACTTGCCCGCGCCGTTGCGACCGAGCAGGCCGATGCGCGACCCCGGCACCAGGTTGAGCTTGATCTTCTCCAGGATCACCTTGTCGCCGTAACCGGCGCTGAGGTTCTCCATGGCGATGAGCGGGGTCGGCAGAGCGGAGGGCTCGCGAAACTCGAAGCTGAACTCGGAGTCGGCGTGAGCGGGCAGGATCTTCTCCATCCGCTCCATGGCCTTCAAGCGGCTCTGGGCCTGACGGGCCTTGGAGGCCTTGTAGCGGAAGCGGTCCACATAGGATTGCATGTGGGCCATCTCTCGCTGCTGCTTCTCGTACATGGACTGCTGCTGGGCCAGGTGCTCGGCCCGTTGCAGTTCGAAGTCGGAGTAGCCGCCGCTGTATTCGTTGAGCTTGCCGTTCTCGATATGGATGATGCGATTCACCACGGAGTCGAGGAAGTCGCGGTCGTGAGAAATGAGCACCAGCGTGCCCTGATAGCCCTTGAGCCACTTCTCCAGCCAGATGACGGCGTCGAGATCCAGGTGGTTGGTCGGTTCATCCAGCAGCAGCAGATCGGAGCGGCAGAGCAGCGCCTGGGCCAGGTTCAGGCGCATGCGCCAGCCGCCGGAGAAGCTTTTGACCGGCGAGTCGAGCTGATCGCCGCCAAAACCCAGACCGTGCAGCAGCTCGGCGGCGCGGGCGCGAATGCTGTAGGCACCTATGGTATCGAGCTTGCCGTGCAGCTCGGCCACCAGCAGACCGTTGTCATCCGCCTCGGCCTGGGCGAGCTCGGCCTCCAGGGCGCGGAACTCCTTGTCGCCGTCGATCACGTATTCCAGGGCGGAGCAGTCCAGCGCCGGGGTCTCCTGGGCCACGCCGGCAATCTGCCAGCCGGCGGGCAGACTGAAGCTGCCGTTGTCGATGGCCAGCTCGCCCCGCACCAGCGCAAAGAAGGTGGACTTGCCACAGCCGTTCTTGCCCACCAGGCCCACCTTGTGGCCGGGGTGTATGGTGGCGGACGCGTTGTCCAGCAGCGTGCGGCCGCCGCGGATCAGTTCGATTTGACTGGCAACTATCATGGATGGGTCTGCTTGGCTCGATTGAAGGAGAGAAACTGGCGCGGATCTTACGTGAAATGACACAAATTTGCACTTGAGGGCGGGGGGGATGGCTGCCGCCGGAAAAACGTGTCATAACAGAGACATCTGGGGGGCAGGAGGCTGACCATGTTGATTAAAGAGATCATGACGACCCGGGTCGCGACCGTTTCCATGGATGACAGGCTGAGCGTCATCAAGGAGATCTTCGAGCAGGCCCATTTCCGCCACCTTCTGGTGGTGGAAGAAGAGGAGCTGGTGGGGGTCATCTCGGACCGGGATCTGCTGCGTGCCATCAGCCCCTATCTGGACACGGATGCCGAGATGAACCGGGACACCGAGACCCTCAACCGGCGCGCCCACCAGATCATGAGCCGTGAACCCATCACCGTCTCCCCCGAACGCTCCCTGAAAGAGGCCGCCGGCCTCATGCTGGAGCACCAGATCTCCTGCCTGCCTGTGCTGGAAAACGGCGCCCTGGTGGGCATAGTGAGCTGGAAGGACCTGCTGAGGGTCATGCGCGGCTGGCAGCCGGTCTGACGGGGCGGGGAAGGTGTGCGGGGAGCCCGTGTCGCCCGGCAGGGCTTCCCTGCTTCTCGCCTTGTCGAAGTATTAAACTGCATTAATCAAATATTTCAGTTCACTTATGTTGTAAAAGTGATTTTTGTGGTCATAAATTCTATCGATGTCATTTCATGTGACACTATATGTCGCGGCGTCAGCTCGAATTGACGCTTTTATAATTAATCGTTCGCCGCTTCAGTTCCCATCTTAAATACGAAAGGGGACTCCCTCCGACGTAGGTGGGAGGGGAATTTCGCCGGGGCGTCAGCCCCGCTGGTTTTGAATGTATTGCTTGATCACCTCCAACGGTGCTCCGCCGCAAGAG
>NZ_JAPCIZ010000111.1:0-8401 GCF_027707725.1 Aeromonas sp. QDB25
CTCCCGTTTGATACCTAGTCTTCGCTGCTGGCCATGGCTTTGATAACCCCGAGAGTCATCTGCACATCGGCCAAGGCCCGGTGCGCCTGACCCTCGATAACGACCCCTTCACGGCGAGCGGCATTGATCAATTTATGCCAGCGATAGCTGCCTCTATAGTCATCCCATTCGTCGGCGTACTCGGCATAAAGGAGCATCGCACACTCAGCTTGCATCTCAATAGGTGGCAAGCCGTATAGCGCGGCAGTGTGCGCCATCACGCGGCGATCGAAAGCGAGGTTGTAGACAATTACCGTCCTGCCGGAAACGGCTTCCGCCACGCGATCGTGGATTTCAGCCCATGTTGGAGCATTCGACACCATTGCGTTGCTGATGCCATGAATAGCGGTGGCATCAGCCGGGATCTTCCGTTTAGGCTTTACCAAGGTATCTATCAACGTTTGGCCGAATTCGTCGACAACACTGATTTCCACCACTTCTGACCAGCTTTCAAGACCAGTTGACTCCACGTCAAGCACCGCAATGGGCCCGCTCAACCATTCTCTTGCCTGTTGTTGTGGTGTCATCTCGGCCTTTCTCCTACTTGCTGATGTGTCGTATCATTCAATTGCTGTCCGTACATTAAAGCCACTAGCGAGCCCGATTGCAATATTAAATACACCTGTAATAATTCACGAATGAACGAGCATAGACCACGGCGCGGCCCGCCTTACAAGCCGGAAAGCGAGAAGCATTCGGATCGCATTGAGCTGAGGGTTACGGCTGAGCAAAAGGAGTGCTACCTGTTGGCAGCTGCGCTGGAAGGCAAGACAGTGTCCGAGTGGTTGAGGGACATTCTCGATGGCCATGCCGAACGCATCATCGGAACGCATCGAGCGGAGTGAATCACTAGGTTCCCTGGATACAGCTCACCTCCGTTGTCCTTGGCGGACACACAGGGCGGTCAGCAGTATTGGGGCGAGTTAACGCCCCTGGTTGTAAGCCTGCTTGAGTAGCACCTCAAGTCGGGTCTGTGCCTCACCCAGCGTGACCCCTTTCGGCAATTTACTCAGGGTGCTCCTTGCGCCAAGGCGAAGACAACCCTTGATCGCCTCCACTTCAACTGGCTGCTTCTCTATCTGACAACTGACCGCCAGCGCGGCGATAAGGTCGCGGTCTTTTGCATCCAGACCGTGGACGTCTGGCCAGAGCAGTTTTACGCGGTCAAGCATACCGAGACTCTGCTCAACTGTTGTGCGATACAGCTTCCCTACCGTCACACCGACCACCAGCACCACCGCCCAGATCGCCAGCTTGCGCATGAACTTCTTGTCCATGCCTTTTACCACACCTGTGACCGCTCCCTTGTCCATCCCCTTCCCTCTTCGTGATATGCCACCCCGTGGCTGTTTGCATGAAAAAAGGGCCTCCCGGTGTCCACCAGCAGGCCCTACACTGTTCCTACGCCATGTCGGCGCTAGATGCACCGCCCCTGCCGGTGGCGATACTCATTCTGCTCCCACCAAGTGGCGACTTCCTTAGCCTCGTTGACGGCCCCCGCTCCTAGCATTAACCAGTAAATCTGATGTACGCCGCCAAGTGCGATGATCTCCCGAAAACGCAGGTGCGACTCACCCAGCCTACTTTTTTGGAAATGATCGTCAAACTCCTGCACGCAGGAATGGAAGTGCTTCATCAAGGTCTCCCCTGATACCACCGCACCTGTTGCCTCCGGGCTCACTTCTTTGACTGCTACTGCCATACATCCACCTTCCATCAGACCTGTGTCCGGCCGGGGTCTCCCCCGGCCTTGTGTTTGCTGATTGGCTTGCTGCTTAGCCGCCGGTGAGGGTGATGCTGGCTTTACTCTCGTCACCCGAGTCGTCCACGGCCACCGCCTCAATGTCCAGCACCCCTGGGTTCAACGCCTTGGTCATGGCGATGGCGTAGGAGGTGTTGGTGATGAGCTCGCCGTTGATCTTCCAACGGTACGCGACCACACGGCCATCCGGGTCTTCGCAGTTCATGGTGACGCGCCAGCTGGTCGTGGTCGAGGACGGGACCAACTTGCACTCCGCCGGTGTGTTAGGCACAACGGTGAAGTCATGGGTGACGTGGGCACGCTGTCCCAGCTCACTCAAGGCATCGAAGGTGATGGTGTGGTTACCAGCGGTGATGCCGGTAAAGACCTGACGACGCATCGGCATCTCAACTTCGTGACCATCAATGGCCCACTTGATCTCCGTGAGTTCGTCATCAGGGTGGTCCAGCAACACGCCACTGGACATGTTCACACTCATCGGGGACCGCATGAACTTGTTGCTATAGCTAGGCGTCAGCTTGACTTGCATCGGCACCGCCTCATCCACGGCGAACATGTGGTCATGGCTTTCGCTGTTACCACGGTTATCGCTCAGGGTGATCTTGACGGTATGCAGGCCCGGCTCGGCTACGCTACCAACCCAATCGCCCTTCACCGGGTCAAAGGAGACCTCGTTGATGCCAGCATCCGGCTCTACCGTTACCGTGTACTGCACACCTGGATAGGTAGGCAGACGGGTGGTGTTACGCACATGGATCTGAGTGGGGGCCATCCGGAATGCCTGACGCTGACCAGAGGTGAAGCGCGGGAACGCATAGGTCCACGTTTCCACCGCTTTATCGACCTCTTTGAGCGTCAGATCTTTTTGGCCATCTACCCAGACACGGTAAAGGAACGTGAGCTTGTCAGTACCAACCTCTGTCGGGGTATAGGAGACAGTGTTGCCGGTAGCGATGGTGCCATCTGGCATCACCCACTCCTCCACAAACTTCACATCCTTCACCAACAGGTAGTCGTTCTCGTAGTTGCCCTTGAGCGTGAATGGCTTGTTGGTTTCCGCCTTCGACGGACCTTCCACACTGGCACGAATGACTTGCGGGGTGAGGACTCTGGGCATGAACTTAGTGGTGACCCAGCTGCTGGCGTCAGCATCATCGTCAGATGCTGCAAACTCGGCGCGAGCATAGAGGTACTTACTGTCCGCCACCGGGGTCAGCTCGGCTGTGATGTCTCCATCCTCCCAGTTCTTGCCATCGGCCGACCACTGCACGTTCATAGCCTGGTCGAGATCCGCACCACGAGCCCCCTGCAGGGTCAGCTTAACCGGCTGGCCTTTCAAGACGACGCTATCCTGCGAAATCTGGATTTCCGGCTTGTCGTAGGCAACGATCGTGGTGATGTCGGTTGGCTGCTCAACACCGGTGATCCTGTTATGAAGCACTGCCCGCACTTGCCATTTACCCGGCTCTTCGGTCTCAAAGCTGTAAGCTGCTTTGCTCAACGCATTGGGTGCAGGACGCCAGCTGCCGCTGTCACCATCACGGATCTGCCACTCAATGTCACCCAGCGCCTTCTTATCTTGGTCTGTTTCCGTCGATACCCGCACGGTGACCTTCATCGGTACCTGGTCAACGATACTGAGAACGTCCGGCTTCCCATCAACACCCACCCCCTTAATCAGCATGAGGTGCTGTTTACGGGACTGGATTTTCAGGTTGAAATGCTCAAACGGTGAGATAACGTCACCCACGATCATGTAGGTGATAGAGCGTCCCACGGTCTTGGAGGGGTCAAAGTTGAGTTTGACTTCACCGTTGGCATCAGTGCGGACCTTGTCCGTGAGCTCGATGATCTTCTTGGTAGCTCCCTTACCCTTCTCAAAGGTGGTGAGTTCCTGCACAAGACGCATGTCCCACTGGCCATGCTCCTTCGCGATGTAGTTGATCTGGTCCGTCTTGGAATCGAAGATACCAACCTTGGCCGTCACCTCAGTAGGTGCGTTATCTGCGATTTCATTAGAGAGGCCGGTCAGGTTTATCTTCATGCGCTTGTTCGGCACAACGTAGATTTTGCCTTCCTTGATCACCTTGAACTCATCGGTGCGGGCATATTTGGCCGTAACCGTCATTGGATAGACAGTCCAGATGTCACCCTTCGGCACTTTGATGATCTGGGAGAAGCGTGAGAGACCGTCCGAACGGGCCCGCATCGCTACGGTAGAATCGCTTTCCACCAGACCTGGGATGTTTACCCCGATCTCCACATCACCCGGTGAGGACAAGACCAGCGCTGTACCGGCGACGCCACCATTGATGTCAACCATCAGACCGTCTTCGCCTTGCTTGCGCCGCCCAGTAAAGCTGATCTTCGGCTCGGCCGCTTTTTGGGGCTGCAGATCGGCCGTGCCAGAGCGAACCTTGCGCTTGTACCCCTCTGCACTGATCGCATAGAGGTCATAGCCCACGATCCCGTCCGAATCGTCAATGAATCCTTCGAGCTTGATCTTACCCACCACGCTCACCGCAGGGGTCAGGCCGCTTGGCAGATCCCATTCGGCAAAGCAGGTGATAGAGCCGGTGGTGGAAGCTGAAATCCGCGCCTGTTCTTCGTCGAAGGTCATTGGGCAGTGATAGCCGGAGGTCTCAACCTTAACCGAGGTGCGCTGCACAAATTGCACAGGTTTGGACGGGCTCGCGGTCAACACTAGATCGGTAGCCGCGTACTGCACCATCGTGGTTTTGCTGGTCACCCGACCGGCTTTGTCCTTGGCGGAAATCACCAGCGGGTAAGCGGTTCCAGCCTGCAGCGTCGACAGATCGGTTTTTCCGACCGTTAAGACGCCTTCTGTGTCCGTTGGGGACAACGGCAGGGTCACGTCACCCAGTTTTGCCGTTACCTCTGTGACGCCACCGGCGTAGCCGTTATGCGCTGCGACGGTCAGGTGCTCTGGGAAGAAGAGGACTGTGTTTTCGCCCAGCAACGACAGTTCGGTGTCGTAGACGCCAACCTGTGGACCATAGCGGTCAAGACGCAACGGCAGGGCGGTTTCGGAGGTGCTGGTGTTACCGTAGCCATCGGAGGCTTCCATCGTGGCCAGGAAGTCACCGTCCTTGATGGTGTTCAGGTCAAAGTCGTAACGGAACTGTGCGGGCCCGGTGACTTTGAACGGCCCGACAGGCTTCGCGGAATAGGTTGTGTTGTCGTGCGTGGTGTTGGCAAGGCTCAGCAAGGTCTTGCCCTTGTAGGACAAAATGACCTTGCGCGGAGTTGCCGGGTCTGGGGTCAACACCATACGCAGGTTAGACGGCTGCCACCATGTTTTACCGGCCTCATTGTGAACCGAGTTAACCAACACAGCGATGGTGCTATAGAGCACATCTTGGGTGCCGCTCACTGTTTCAATCGTATCCAGCGGGGACTCCATGTTGCCCTGTTGAATCTTCCCTACCTGGGGCGGTCGGAAGTCCCAAGACAAGGCGACCTGGTTGACCACCGGCACGAAATAGTTGTTGGTGGAGTTGACGTCCACCGCCATCGGCTTCGCGCCCACATCATCAGTTCCACGAACGTGTGTCATGGCGCTGTTGCTGGCCACGCAGTTATCCGCACCCTCCTTGACCAAGCAAGTGGAGAACCCGTCGATATTGACACGCTGATCATACGGACGCTTTTCGAGCGTCACTTTCACAGCGCCTGCGTTCTGGCGCTTGTGGATCAGCGGGTCATTGCCATCCACCCAGCCCGGCTCGTCAAACTGATGCTGGAACTTGGTAATGACCGGCGGAACGGTCGGCTCCACGTTGAAGGGCAGGAAGCCGGAGGTGATCACCTCGGGGGTCTCTGCGCTCCCGTTGCGGTATACGAGCTGGTAGGGGACAGACTTGGCCCCCTTCTGCGCCGTGAACCCCTTGAGCGATGGGTCATCCTTGTCAAAGACCATGCCGACAGGAAGATCGGCGTTGTTGATCTGCAGGTAACACCCTAGCGTCCCAGCTGGTGGGTTAGCCGAGTTGTAGTTGAGCACCCGGCAGCCATCATGAGTCGCGGCGAGCATCACTTTTACTTCCTTGACCCCCTCATAGAACGGGCCAGGCGCACTGACAGATACCTTCGGCTGGTGAGAAGTGATCTCCCCAGTCACAGTCATAGAGGCGGCGAAGGTAGGTTGGGCGACAACAGCCCCCACAATTGCCGCGATTTTTGTTAGCTTATGTTCCATACCTACGTCTCCTAATTCACCGTCAACTGCGGGATGTCAATCATGTAGTTCGCCTTCCCGGTCACACCGGATGTGGCAGGCCAGACCGGCAACTTGGCAGACCCCTGCGGATCAAGCGGGATCACCACGTCTTTGGTTTCACCGGGTTGAACCGGCTGACCGTTGAAAATCACGCCAAATGCGGCATCAGTACGCAGGGTGATGTACCCCGCTTGCGGGCCACGGCTTTGCGACCCGCCATCCGTCAGCGCCCCCTTGAACACGACCATCCCGAGTGGTTGATCGTTGGCGTCCAGCAAGGACTTCGAGACTGCAAGTACGCTGACGGGGTCGGCTATGGCCAAGTTCTGCAGGCTCAGGGAGAAGGTCTGGATGACCGAGGTCTTGTTGCCTTGCGAGTCCACCGCATCGACCTTGAGGGTGTACTCCTGACCGGGTTCAAGGGTCGGGAACATACGCGGCACCTCTGGCTGCCAGCCGTCTGCCAGCTTCGAATACCCGAGGTCCAACGCATCGTTGATGGGGCCTCCCACCAGCGTAATGCGGCTGATCATCGGGCTGCTGTCCACCGTGTCACTGAGCATCACGCGCAGATCTTTCACCGTGTCGATGGCAGAGGGCACAGTGCCGCCGCGGTACTTGACGGACAACGAGGGCGGGGTGCGGTCTGAGGTGAAGGGGAACAGACTGACCGAGGTCTTCGGGCCATGCCGCTCTTGGGCCACGGCGCTGAGGGTGTAATGGCCTTCCGCAAGGGTGGAGAGGTCGTACACGTAGGTGTATTGGGTATCGAGGTTGGCGGTGAGGCCCCCGGTTGGCGTGACCTTCGTCCCGTTGTTCTCAATCCAAGCGTCGTTCAGACGCAGACGGTCGAAGTACGCCCCACGCCCCGGCTGCACGATCTTGAGAGTCAGCTTTTTGGTGACACTGTCAAACTCAGGGGAAATGGTCGGATAGTGCTGATCGTTCCAAGTGATCTCGCCCCACACCGGTGAGCCAATCAGTGTGCCATCAGCGCTATTCACGATGGCTTGATCGTGGAAGTAGCCAGTGGTGCCTTTGTTAATGGTGTAGTTCCAAGCAGCGCCGCACTGAGTCTGCCCCGCCGGGATGGTGCAACCAGCAAGATGGCTTACCTTCTGGTCAAAGGGCCTTGCCCCGACCGTGGCTCGCCACTGGCTGATGGTGACTGGCAACGCTGAGTTCTGTATCTCACGGGCGCGAGAGGCCCAGCCGATGTCGCTGTAGAGGTATTCCATGTTGGGGAGGTCAGGCGCTTTGGGTACGCCCGGCCCGAGCACCAGGTTGTAGCCTACGCCCGCGCCCGCCCAACTACCGAAGTTAATCCAACGAAGGTAGTTTTGGTCGGAGAAGTTGTGTGGTGAGGTCATCACCAGATAGACGTAGGTGGCGTCTTCACCGGCTTTAACGACCCCACCTACCCCGCTGTAGAGGTAGATACCAGACTGGACATAGTCCTTGAAGTTGGTCTTGGGGAGTCTATAGGCGAGCTTGACGGGGTTGGTATAGACCGTCATACCCGCCACATAGGGATCAAACTTGTCGAGGCCCGGCCCGAGCACGTTGCTGGAGTTGGGGTTATAAACCCCGAACACCCCCGGCGCATTGACCACGTTATCCCAACGCGCATTCTGGATTGGTGACTTGTATATGTTGCCCGCGCCATCTGTGGCGATGAATTGCAGACCAAACAGTTCATCCAGGTTCGACGCGGGGAACGAAGAAGCCATCGGATAGGACAGCGATGAGGACGCGGTTTCGTAAGGACGATCCAGATTTTTATAAACGGAGCCGTTTTCGCGGAAGACGAGGAAGCTGCCGCTGACAATGCCGGAAGGATCCGTGAGGTTAGGCAGTACGAAGTTGGGGGTATCTGCCCCACCGGTACCCAGCAACCATGTCGCGCCAGTATTCACCCGCTCCCATCCCGTCGCATTGACCGTCATCGGGTTGGCGGTGGGCGGCGTGGTGTCTACGTTGAAGGTATAGGTGTTAGTCGATACCTGATTGCCGAGGATGTCATACACCGTCGAGCGCAGCTGATAGTTGCCATCCGACGCGGGCTTGGCGACGTTGAACTTGACCCCGTAGAAATCCGTGCCCGAGGCGGTGATCCGGTTGGCGACTGTGATGATACCCGAGGTCTCGGTCTGCACCACGGCAGCGCCCTTGAGCAGTTCCAGCTTCACCTTGCGATCGAGGCCCGCGATCGTCGTGACCACGATATTGCTGTTGGCACTGTACCAGGTAGCGGTCGGCGTCTTGACCTGCAGGGCCCCGTTGCTGTCCGTGTAGGACATCTCGAAGATCTGTGCCGACGTTGCCGAGGTCATGCCCAGCAGGGCGAGTGCGATGGCTAT
>NZ_JAPCIZ010000112.1:0-8178 GCF_027707725.1 Aeromonas sp. QDB25
CTCATGGTGTTCCGCTTTGTTTCTTTGGCGAGAAGAAGCGTACCAGAACCGGCAGTTGGCCTCTTCTCTCCTATGCACCATGGGTGTTGCAGTTATTATCTGAATTCGCGCGGCTCTTGCTGGTATTGACCTTGATCGTTCTCTCCAGGCCAACGCTATCGCCAGCCTTACCCAGCAGCGTTAGCAGGACAATGGCGAGGGCGCTGAACAAAAACAGTCGGTCGCGCCGGACCGGATTACTGATGTGCACTTCTCCCATACCCATGCCAAATTTGTAATCTTTGATATCACGAAAACTGGTCTCGATACCCCAGCGCTGGCCGTACAGTTGCAACGCCTTGGCGGCGCTCAGGTCGGTCCGGTTACTGGCCAGAAACCAAGCGTCCTTCATGCCACTTTTGCGACAACAATAGACCCGTTCGACAGGCTGTCTCTGTCCGGTGAGCTCCACCTGTTTGAGGGTTCGGGTGCGTCCGGTCGGCGTTAGCCAGTCACGAGCTGGAACCTGCTCTCCACCAGGGTAACCAACCAAAATATTTCCTTTAAATCTAATGACATAAGCAAAGCCTAGCTCTTGTTCCAGGCGCTCGAACAGCTCCATGTAACCAAAGCCTCGGTCAGCGACTACTGTCACGAAGATACCCTCTGGTAGCGTCTGCTTGAGTTTGGTGAGCAGCTCTTTCTCATGGGCATTACGTTGCCCTTTGAGCAACGATTTTCGATGGGTTTTCCACAGCAGCGGGGTACTGCGTCCATGGTTGGTTTGCAGGCTGATAACCAAGGTGCTGTGATCATCGGCGTCGAATTCGGTCCAGTCCATGGAGACTACGATCTCGGTACGTTCACCGACCACATAGGGCACCCAATCGTCAAAGAGGCTCCAGACATTGAGCTTGGTGTTAGTGAGCAGGCGATCCACCTGTTTAACCGCATGTTTACGTTCGAGACCGTTGGCCAAGGAGAGGCCACTACCGATGGCGTGGATGGCCAGTGAACCTGACTCGATAACCCCGAGGGTAGCATTGGCGAGGGAAAGAACACGCTTGGCATGCATGTCCTGTCCAAATATATCGTCGATGTGGTTGAGGATTAGTTCGTGCTTAAACATGGGGATAGTCTGTTGGGTATTAGCTGGTCAAGGATGGCGATCATACCTCAGAAGCCGCGCCACGCCTCGCTCATATGAGGGGATGGCTGAGGATGCCACCATCATTGAGGCACCCAGCTCTACCAAGAACAAAGAGCAGCAACGCGATCCGGAGATGCATCAGACCAAGAAAGGCAATCAGTGGCACTTTGGCATGAAGGCCCACATTGGTGTCGATGCCAAGAGTGGCCTGACCCACAGCCTAGTCACCACCGCGGCCAACGAGCATGACCTCAATCAGCTGGGTAATCTGCTTCATGGAGAGGAGCAATTTGTCTCAGCCGATGCCGGCTACCAAGGAGCGCCACAGCGCGAGGAGCTCGCCGAGGTGGATGTGGACTGGCTGATCGCCGAGCGTCCCGGCAAGGTAAAAACCTTGAAGCAGCATCCGCGCAAGAACAAAACGGCCATCAACATCGAATACATGAAAGCCAGCATCCGTGCCAAGGTGGAGCACCCGTTTCGCATTATCAAGCGGCAGTTCGGCTTCGTGAAAGCCAGATACAAGGGGCTGCTGAAAAACGATAACCAACTGGCGATGTTATTCACCCTGGCCAACCTGTTTCGGGTGGACCAAATGATACGTCAGTGGGAGAGATCTCAGTAAAAACCGGAAATAACGCCAGAAATGGCGAAAAAACGCCCTAAATAGGCTGATTCGAGCTGTTGGTGGGAGATATAATCGGCCCAGATCCGCGAAATTTTAATCAGCGAGTCAGCTTGGGAAGAAATGACCTGCTTATTCGCACCTTCCCTTGGTAAAATGGCACCTCCCGCCTGGGCCATGAATAAACAACTTCGTCCATCCACAAAACTGTACAAAAACGATATTTTTTCACCCGGAAAGTTCGTGATGGTACAAATCATGTCGCGATAAATGCGCCAGCTATCCCATACCTTGACCCATTCTCTGACTCGCAATCCGGCAGCCTTGTCGAGCGCCACCGCTACTAACATCGGCCGAGCGGCGCCCAAAGCCGTGGCCGCCACCTTAAGGCGTGGATTTCAAATCCCATCAAGGCGGATTTATCCCAGCCACTGGCAAAGTGCTCCGCGATCTGGCAGAAGATTTGCTACTGCCTCCACGGCTGGGGGCGCCCATCAGCCCTCGAACACGAACCAGAGAGATGAGTATGCGTGCACACTATTTCCAACACGTCCCATTCGAGGGGCTCGGCGTGATCGAGCCCTGGTTGCAAGCCGCAGGCTACCAAATCAGCCGCACCTGTTTTTATCAGCCCCATGAACTCCCCCGCCTAGCCGCTCTCGATCTGTTGATCGTCCTGGGGGGCCCCATGAGTGTGAATGATGAAGACTCCCTCCCCTGGCTCACCGCAGAAAAGGCGTTCATCCGGCAAGCCATCGCAGCGAACAAACCAATATTGGGAATTTGCCTGGGGGCCCAACTCATCGCCAATGCCTGCAATTGCCGCGTGAGCCCTAATCCGCTGAAGGAGATAGGCTGGTTTCCTATCACCGCTGTTGCGCATGAACAGCCGGCGCTGTTTGCATTCCCTCCCGAACTCACCGTACTACAGTGGCATGGGGAGACCTTTGAACTGCCACCCCAGGCCCAGCAGTTAGCGCGAAGTCAGGCCTGTGAACAGCAAGCCTTTCAGCTGATCGGTAAACCGGTGATCGGTCTGCAATTTCATCTGGAGACTACAGCTTCGTCGCTGCAATCGCTGATGGGAAACTGCGCCGAAGAGCTGGTGGTGGCCCCCTATATTCAGAGTGCGGAGTCTCTGCGAGCAACTCCGGCGAGCCAGTATCGGCTGGTCAATGAGGTCATGGCGAAACTCTTGAACTATCTGACGCAATGGCCCCACATCTGACGACCGGAGTAGCCAGTACCCGCGGATGACGCTCTATGGCGCCAATTTTGCATTAATCCGTTCATCATCGGGCCGAGGGCCTTGCGAGGCTATCGCTATATAGCCACCCACATAGCGACGCACATAATGTGGGCAGTCTGCCCCTCATCGGAACAAGGATGACGTGATGAGTCGCGTTCGAGGCGAAGATATGAGTCAGATGCAACCGTGCCACCCCTGCCACTGCCTGCTGGGAGAATGCCGAACCGAGCTGCTACCACTGCTCTCTGAGGTCAGCCAGGCCGTCAGTCTGGGGGCGGATCTCCCCTCGACGCTCAACCTGGGGCGTTGTTGCTCAAATCAGGGAACTATCCCGCAGTGGTGATCTGATCTCTTAGATTCACCACCGGGAGCGCCAGATGGGCAAGTCCAAGCACAAGATCAGCAACTGGAAACAGTACAACCAAGCCCTGGTGCAACGTGGTTCGTTGACCGTCTGGATGGATGAGCAAGCCATCCAGCAGTGGCATTGCCAGACCCATCATGGCCGCCGAGGGCGAGGCTTCCATTACAGCGACTCCGCCATTGAAACCGCGCTGATGCTCAAGGCGGTATTCAAGCTACCGCTACGAGCCTTGGAGGGCTTCATCAACTCGCTGTTCAAGCTGATGAAGGTGCCCTTACAGTCGCCGGACTACAGCTGTATCAGCAAGCGCGCCAATACGGTCGAAATCAAGTACCGCCTACCGAGCCATGGCCCGGTGGCTCACCTCGTCATCGATGCCACCGGACTCAAGGTCTATGGCGAAGGCGAATGGAAAATTCGCAAGCACGGCAAGGAGAAACGCCGCGTCTGGCGCAAGCTTCACCTGGCCGTAGATGCGGCGACCCATGCCATCGTTGCAGCCGAAGTCAGCCTGGAAACGGTGGGCGATAACGAGGTGTTGCCCACGCTGCTCAACCCCTTGCGCCGCAAGATAGAACAAGTCAGCGCCGATGGTGCCTATGACACCAGAGCCTGTTATGCCCTACTGCAAAAGAAGGGCATCAAGGCCACCATACCGCCGAGAAAGAATGCGGCATTCTGGAAGAAAGGCCATCCACGCAACGAGGCGGTTGCCGCGCTCAAGGCAGGAGAGCTGGAGCAATGGAAAAAGGACTCTGGCTATCATCAGCGCTCGATAGCTGAGACCGCCATGTATCGCTTCAAGCAGCTCATCGGTCCGAAACTGAGTCTGCGGAGCTACAACGCCCAGGTGGGTGAGATCCTGGCTGGGGTAAAAGTCATGAACAAGGTCATAGGGCTTGGTATGCCCATTCGGCAGGCCGTCAACTAAGCCCGCCCGGCGGGTTGGGGAGCGACCATCCTACTTTGGATTTGATCAACAAGGCCCCTGTCATCCTACAAGGTGGCTTGTTTTGCAGGGCGTTATCTCCCATCCTGCGCCGCACTATCCTTTGCTTCGGAATCTCCCCTATGGAAACCATTACCCATCCCACCCTGGTGCAACTGGTGGCGGATGGTGCCGCCCGTGTCGTAGTCGCTGTCGGACAACTAGGCGGCTGGAGTCTGCTGGTGTGCTACGGTCTGGCCGCCCAGCGCAGCAAACAACTAAGAGTTTTTCGCAAGCTCGATACCTTGGTGCTCTACCTGCAGCAGATCGGGGTCAGCCGGTTCGAGGTTGATGCCAGTAGCTTCATGCTTGCACTACGACAGCGGTAACTTGTTACCTACGTCGAGACCCTCTATAATATAAACCAAAGGTTATATTTGGTGCGCTATGTGGACAGTAAAAACGACCTCTCTATTCGATGTCTGGTTTGATGAACAAGACGAGGCCACGCAGGAGAAGGTTTTGGCTGGGTTGCTTGCCTTGGCACAGGGCGGTCCATCAGTAGGGCGACCCTTAGTTGATACCATCAAGGGGTCTCGCTTTACGAACCTCAAAGAGCTGAGAGTTCAGCACCAGGGGGATCCGCTACGAGCGTTCTTTGCTTTTGACCCGTTGCGGCAAGCTATCGTGTTGTGTGCTGGAAATAAGGGCGGTAACGATAAGCGGTTTTACAAAGAGATGTTGCCGGTCGCTGAGGCGGAATACGCCAAGCACTTAACTGAGTTGGAGGTAGGGTAATGGGAAGAACACTGAATGAGATGCTGGCCTCCCGCTCGGTGGATAGTCAGCAGCGGATCCAGGAGATGGCTAACGAGCTGCTGCTGGAGGTACGCTTGCAAGCGCTGCGTGAAGAGTTGGAAGTGTCCCAGGTGGAGTTGGCCTCTGCCCTCGGGATCAGCCAACCGGCCGTTGTGGCGATGGAGCAGCGTGGGAATGATATCAAGCTATCCACCATGAAGCGTTACGTGGAAGCAATGGGTGGGAAGCTGCGTGTTGATGTTGAGCTTCCTACAGGGAGGCATGTCGGTTTCAACGTGTGACTGCTCCCCGCCGCTCGCGGCGAGGCTTCCCACCTTTTTTGACGAAAGGGGGCTCCCACCGACGTAGGTGGGAGGGGAATTTCGTCGGGGCGTCAGCCCCGCTGGTTTTGAATGTATTGCTTAATCACATCCAACGGCGCCCCGCCGCAAGAGCTTGCAAAGTAGGAGCGAGACCAAAGCACGGGCTTGCTGTAAGCCCCCCTCAAGTCCAAAAATTCATTACGCAGTCGCCTTGATGTGACGGCCTTCAATGAGTTGACCAGCACAGATAACTGCACGGTCGGCCCGTACTCTATCAGCATGTGAACGTGGTCTGCTTCTCCGTCACACTCTTTCAGCTCTGCGCCAAAGTCACGACAAACCTCGGCGGCGCACTGATTGAACGCAGCAAGGTGTAAATCGCCCAATATCTTTTTTCGATACTTGGTCACAAACACCAAGTGAACATGGAGAAGATAAGCCGCATGGCGGGATTTGTTGATGTTTACGACTTGCATTTAATGACTCAGCTCGGTGTAATGACGGAGAAATATTGCTACACACTGAGTGTTGAATGCAAATTCTGAAAGCCTACAAATTCCGACTCGAACCGACCGAGCAACAAGCGCAACGCCTGCGCCAGTTGGGCGGCTGTGCTCGTTATGTCTGGAATCACGGGCTTGTAGAGACAAAGCGCATTCTGGATTCCGGCGACAAGCTGCCATCATATTTCGATTTATCTCGGATGCTCACCCGTTGGAAGAAAGATCCAGAAATGGCCTTTCTGGCCGAGGCATACACCGACAACCTCCAGCAGAAACTCAAGGATTTGCACGGCGCGTGGATGCGTTGTTTTGATAAAAAATTCGCCGCCAAGGCTCCCGTTTTCAAGAAGAAAAGCGACAACCGAGACTCAATCCGGTTCGTCAACTTCGACAAGTATTGCCGCCTTGAAAAAGGGCGGGTGAAGCTGCCAAGCGGTCTGGCGTGGGTCAAGTTCCGCCAGTCACGCCCAGTCGAAGGGAAGATTAAAAACGCCACCGTCAGCCAATCAGCAGGACACTGGTATATCTCATTTCAGGTCGAGCAGGAGCTTCCAGAGCCAGCTCACCCGTCCGGCTCAATGGTCGGGCTGGATGCAGGGATTGCCAAGCTCGCAACCCTGTCAGATGGTACGGTGTTTGAGCCTGTCAACAGCTTCAAAACCAATCAGACCAAGCTGGCCAGGCTACAGCGCCAGTTGAGCAAAAAGGTAAAATTCAGCAGTAACTGGAAGAAACAAAAAGCCAAGATCCAGCGCCTGCATTCGCATATCGCCAATACCCGCCGCGATTACCTTCATAAGGTCACAACGACAATCAGCAAAAACCACGCGATGATCGTCATTGAGGACTTGAAGGTTTCCAACATGTCAAAATCAGCAGCGGGCACGACAAATCAGCCGGGGCGCAACGTCCGGGCAAAATCAGGGCTGAATCGTTCGATATTGGATCAGGGCTGGTTTGAGCTGCGCCGCCAGCTTGAGTACAAGCAGGTATGGCGAGGTGGTCAGGTGTTGGCAATCAATCCAGCCTACACAAGCCAGCAATGTTCGTGTTGTGGTTATCAGCCAGGCCGTAAAACCCCGTCATTTATGGCGGGGATATAAGGCTGCACTTGCTTGTGAACCAGTCCTGCGCAATGCTGCTGTATATATATCCAGCGTAATAACCCAGAGCCGCCAGTTGTGAAAGATTTCCGGGTCATCAAAGTCAATATCGGTACGCCGACTCGCAGACAGACCGAGCTGCGGGTCGAGGCCGGGCGACTCTGGCGCCGACTGGTCCGGTTGCACAAATACTGCCGCCGCCGTCACTGGGCATGGCCCTCCGAAAGCCAGCTCAAACAACATTTCAAAGGCCGGTTTGGTCTGCATTCCCAAACCATCCAGGCACTCATCGAAAAGTTCATCGCCAATATCGACTCCACCCGCACCAAACGCAGCGCAGGCGACAAGAGCGCCCGCTATCCGTGGCGCGACCAGAGAAAATTCCAGGTGGTCATGTGGAAGCCCTCGGCCATTCGTCGTCACGGTAACCGGCTTTCCTTGTCCAACGGCGCCGGACGCAAAAAGCTCACCGTGAAGCTGCCAGCCAGCCTGCCATCGGGAAAGATTGTGGCAGTCGAGCTGGGCTTTCGGGAACTGCGCCTGACTTTGCGTCAAACCGTGGCCGAGCCGGTTTCTGCCGGAATGAATGTGGTCGCCGCCGATATGGGCATCATCCATCTGGCTGTCATGACCGATGGCATTCAATCCAGTGGCATTGTCGGCCGTGGACTGCGCTCGCTGGTACAGGGCAAGAACCGCAGGCTGGCCATCTATCAGACCGCGCTGTCGAAAACCCAAAAGGGCTCGCGGCAAAACCGCAAACTGCGTGTGGCCAAAGCCCGGATGTTGCAGCGCTACCGCAATCAGGTTCACAACCTGCTGCACCATGCTGCCAACCAGATGTTGGGCTTCTGCCAAGCGCGTGCATATTCCGGCCGATCATGAACACCAATTCCGATTCAACGTGAACACCATTTCCGGACCAATGTGAACGCTCATTCCGGTTCAACCTGAACACTTCGCCCCTCCTTTCCGGAAACAGTGTTCAACATCCCGGAATCACTGTTCACATTCACCGGAATCATCCTTAACGCATTGATTTAAAAACCTTTGATACGCTCTCCCTTTTGCCAGGGAAGAGCCTATGTCTGCCAAGAGGATTGCAATGCGTAAAATTCGTGAAGTGCTGCGACTGCGGCTGGAAGCTGACCTCTCT
>NZ_JAPCIZ010000113.1:0-7965 GCF_027707725.1 Aeromonas sp. QDB25
AAAGCAGCCTTGCGCTCACTTGAATAACGAGCCATTCGACACTCTTTATCCGCCCCCGGTCTTCACATTTAGATTATTCAGATTAGGCGACAACTATTCTGACACCGGGGGCCAAGCTGCATGTTGCTGTCGATCTCCAGCTCGCCCGTCCCCAGCACGTTGTCACTGCTGGTCTGGGGAGAGACGAACGCCAGGCCACCACGGACCAGGATGTCACCGGCCTGATGTGCCATGGCGACGGGGGAAGCAAAAGCGGCTGCGATTAACAGAGGAAGGATATTTTTCATCACATTATTCCTTTTTTGTTTTCTTTCTATGTTGCAAGCCCGAAAACTATAAAAGGATGTGAATGGCCGGTTATTGATTTAGCTCAATAGTTATCAAGGAATAGATAGATGTACACAGCAGCTTTGATTGGACAATCAAACCGCAGATGAAAATAAAAAGTCATTCAAATACATGATGATGCCTTAAATTACCGCATCATCATGAAATGTAAAATACAAATTAAATACACCTTAAACATCTTCATATCACCTTTCAATTGTTGTTTAATTATGCCCCGGGGCGTATTTTATTAATGCGATGTAACCACGCTGTAATTTGAATTCTATGAAACCACAGACACGCAAAGACAAAATTCTCGGCATTCTTGCCGCCATCTGGGGGATAGGTTCCTTCCTCTTCATTCTGCTGGGTTTCCTGTTCGCCCTCGCCTTCCTGATGCTGACACACTGAGTCTGCCGGACGAGTCCCTCTTTTCTCCCTCTCATCCCTGGCCGGGCGCCAGACCGGCGCACCTCGCCCATCGGCCAACAAAAAAGGGGCCTTGGCCCCTTTTTCTCGAGTGACGCTTATTTCTCCAGTAGAGGAGCGAGGAAGCGCGCCGTGTGGGACTCCTTGCAACGGCTCATCTCCTCAGGCGTACCCGTCACCAGAATACGGCCACCACCAGCGCCCCCTTCCGGGCCCAGATCAACGATCCAGTCCGCGGTTTTGATGACGTCCAGATTGTGCTCGATGATGACGATGGTGTTGCCCCGATCCCGCAGCTGGTGCAGTACCTTGAGCAACTGCTGGATATCGTGGAAGTGCAGCCCCGTTGTCGGTTCGTCCAGGATGTAGAGGGTCTGGCCGGTGTCCCGCTTGGAGAGCTCCCGCGCCAGCTTGACCCGCTGCGCCTCGCCGCCAGAGAGCGTGGTGGCGGACTGACCGAGCCGGATGTAGGAGAGGCCCACGTCCATCAGGGTCTGCAGCTTGCGCGCCACCGCCGGCACCGGATCGAAGAAGGCACGGGCATCTTCCACCGTCATCTCGAGGATTTCGTGGATGTTCTTGCCCTTGTACTTCACCTCCAGGGTCTCGCGGTTGTAGCGCTTGCCCTTGCAGACGTCGCACGGCACGTAGACGTCCGGCAGGAAGTGCATCTCCACCTTGATGACCCCGTCCCCCTGGCACGCCTCGCAGCGTCCCCCCTTCACGTTGAAGGAGAAGCGGCCCGGCTGGTAGCCACGGGAACGCGCCTCCTGGGTGCCGGAGAGCAGCTCGCGGATCGGGGTGAACAGGCCGGTGTAGGTGGCCGGGTTGGAGCGCGGGGTGCGGCCGATGGGGCTCTGGTCGATATCCACCACCTTGTCCAGATGCTCCAGCCCCTCGACGCTGCGATAGGGAGCCGGGGTGGACTCGGTGGCCTTGTTCAGCTCGCGGTGGGCGATGCGGAACAGGGTGTCGTTGATCAGGGTCGACTTGCCGGAACCGGAGACGCCGGTGACGCAGGTCATCACTCCGATGGGCAGATCCAGGTTGACGTTGCGCAGGTTGTTGCCGCTAGCCCCTTTCAATTTCAGCCACTTGCCGGTGAGCGGGGTGCGCTCGGCCGGGATGGCGATCTGCTTGCGCCCGGAGAGGTAGTCACCGGTCAGGGATTCGGGGTTCGCAATGATCTCCTCCGGCGTCCCCTGGGCGACGATGGCCCCGCCGTGCACGCCAGCCCCCGGGCCGATGTCGAGCACATGGTCGGCGAGGCGAATGGCATCCTCATCGTGCTCCACCACGATCACGGTGTTGCCGAGATCACGCAGGTGGGTCAGGGTCTTGAGCAGCCGCTCGTTGTCCCGCTGATGCAGACCGATGGAGGGCTCGTCCAGTACGTACATGACCCCCACCAGGCCAGCCCCGATCTGGCTGGCCAGCCGGATCCGCTGCGCCTCGCCACCGGAGAGGGTCTCTGCACTGCGCGACAGGCTCAGATAGTTGAGGCCGACGTTCACCAGGAAGCCGAGACGCTCGACGATCTCCTTGAGGATCTTGTCCGCTATCTGGGCACGCTGACCGGACAGGTTCAACCCTTCGAAGAAGGCCAGGGCATCGCCGATGGACTGCTCGGCGATGGCGGGCAGGTTGCGATTGTCCACGAAAACGTGGCGGGCTTCTTCCCGCAGTCGGCTGCCACCGCAACTGGTACAGGACTTGTTGGCGATGTATTTGGCCAGCTCTTCCCGCACCGCGTTGGATTCGGTCTCCCGGTAACGGCGCTCCATGTTGTGCAGAATCCCCTCGAACGGGTGCTTGCGCACCACCACGTCGCCGCGGTCATTCATGTAGCGGAACTCGATCTCGGTGCGCCCGGAGCCGCGCAGGATCACCTCCTGGGTCTTGAGCGGCAGATCCTCCCAGGGGGTCTCCAGGTCGAACTTGTAGTGATCGGCCAGGGATTTGAGCATCTGGAAGTAGTAGAAGCTGCGCTTGTCCCAACCACGGATGGCGCCGCCGGCCAGGCTCTGGCCGGGATCATGGATGAGCTTGGCGGGATCGAAATACTGCTGCACCCCGAGACCGTCACAGGTGGGGCAGGCCCCCGCCGGGTTGTTGAAGGAGAAGATCCGGGGCTCCAGCTCCGACATGGAGTAACCGCACTCGGGGCAGGCGAAGTTGGCGGAGAAGGTCATGGGGGCAACCCCATCCTCCCCGTCCATCGGCACCACCAGCACGATGCCGCCGGAGAGAGTCAGCGCCGTTTCGAACGATTCGGCCAGGCGCAGGGCCAGGTCATCGCGCACCTTGAAGCGATCCACCACCACCTCGATGGTGTGCTTCTTGTGCAGCTCCAGGGCGGGAGGATCCGACAGATCGCACACTTCGCCGTCGATACGGGCACGGATGTAGCCCTGGGCGGCCAGGTTCTCCAGCAGCTTGGTGTGCTCCCCCTTGCGGTTGCGTACCACGGGGGCAAGCAACATCAGCTTGGCACCTTTCGGCTGGGCCAGCACCTGGTCCACCATCTGGCTGATGGTCTGGGCGGCGAGCGGAATGGCGTGGGTCGGACAGCGCGGCTCGCCAACCCGGGCGAACAACAGACGCAGGTAGTCGTAAATTTCGGTGATGGTGCCGACGGTCGAGCGCGGGTTGTGGGAGGTGGACTTCTGCTCGATGGAGATGGCCGGAGACAGCCCCTCGATGTGGTCCACGTCCGGCTTCTCCATCAGGGAGAGAAACTGGCGAGCGTAGGCAGAAAGCGACTCCACGTAGCGGCGTTGTCCCTCCGCATAGAGGGTATCGAACGCCAGGGAGGATTTGCCCGAACCGGAGAGGCCGGTGACCACGATCAGCTTGTCACGGGGCAGGATCAGGTTGATGTTCTTGAGGTTGTGGGTGCGGGCACCCCGGATCACGATTTTTTCCATCTTGTTGCGCGCTCGATACGGGAACCAGAGCGGGTCAGTATGGCATAGAGACTACTGGATGAATAGACAGTCTTTCTCGTCCCGCTCCGCCTCTCAGAGATACTCCTTGGCCCAGCTCACCGCCTGCAACCGGTTCTTGACGTTCAGCTTCTTGAACACGTTGTAGAGGTGGGATTTGACGGTGTGCTCGCTCACGAAGAGGTTGTCGGCGATCTCGGTGTTGGAAGCGCCCGTCATCAGATGGCGGACGATCTCCTGCTCGCGGGCCGTCAACAGTGTCTGCTGGCGCAGGGGTTGCCCGTTGCCCTTGCGGTAGTAATCCACCAGGTCGCACAAGAGGTGGCGCGGGATCCAGTACTCCCCCTGCAACACCTTGCGAATGCCGAAGACCAGCCTGTCCAGGCTGTCCTGGCGGAAGAAGAGGCCGCTGGTGTGGGGCCACATCAACAGCAGCTCCTTGTCCGTACTGGTCGGGGCATTGAGCAGCACGGCGCTGGCATCGCCAAAACGCTGGCAGATGGTCTTGCTCCACAGCTCCTGCTGCGCCGACTTGAGGTAATCCAGATCAATCAACAGCAGCGGTTGGGTGCCAGTCACGGCGGGATCGGGCAGAGCATCCAGCGCACCCACCAACATGATGGGGAGGTCGAGCTGTTCGCTGAGGTGACGCTGGAAACTGGTGGCTTGTGCGTTATTTTCGGTGATCAGCACTAGGGGATATTCGGGCGTCATCAAGAGAACTTCCTTGCACATTCGGTCGGGGCTTTTCGGCAAGAAGAGTACCAATCCCCCTTCTGGCTGCAGCATTAAAAAAGTATTAGGCGTCGCGGTGGCCCTTTTGAAGCCCGACAATTTTCCAGCCAATACAAATGACTAGCACACCCCCCCCATTTGGGGGGTAGCTAGTGCCTGACTGCACCATAGCAAGCCTTCCCCCTCGATGCAGCACACTCCTGCGTCATCCCCTTGCTGGATTCCCCGGACCTCGGGTAAGTTACTCAGTCTGCGTTGGCGCCCGCAGAGGCAGGAAGGTGTGCGCTCATGCCCGCCAACTGGTACTATGACGGACAAACGCTGCGGCCGATCCATGACGCCTCTGCCGGCAAGCTCCGGCGCAGCCAGGACACTGATAGAGAGATGACACCCAGCCAGGGCGCGCATCTCGTTGCAAACAAACGCATTATTGAATGGGCCCAGGCATCTGGCCTGGCCGGTATACATAAGGGTGGAAGAGAGATTATGGCCAGTCGAGGCATCAACAAAGTCATTCTGATCGGTAACCTGGGGCAAGACCCGGAAGTGCGCTACATGCCGAGCGGCGGTGCCGTGACTAACATCACCCTGGCCACCTCCGATACCTGGCGCGACAAGCAGACCGGTGAGCAGAAAGAGCGCACCGAATGGCACCGTGTCGTCTTCATGGGCAAGCTGGCCGAAGTGGCCGGCGAGTACCTGAAGAAGGGCTCCCAGGTCTATGTGGAAGGCAAGCTCCAGACCCGTAAATGGCAGGATCAGAGCGGCCAGGAGCGCTACACCACCGAGGTGCTGGTCGACAGCTTCACCGGTGTGATGCAGATGCTGGGTGGCCGTCCGCAGGGCGGTGGCCAGGGCATGGGCGGCCAGTCATCCCAGGGCAACTGGGGCCAGCCGCAACAGGCTGCACCGCAACAGAACATGCAACGTCCTGCTGCCCCGCAGCAGAACATGCAACCGCAAGGCGGTTACGGCCGTCCGGCCCAGCAGCCGCAATCCGCCCCGCCGGTCTACAACGAACCGCCGATGGATTTCGACGACGATATTCCGTTCTGATCCCCTGCGGCAGGCCCTGATTCATCAGGGCCTTTTTTTACCTGTTTCTGACGCATTCACCTCCCCCGACGACCATGTTGCTGCCACTTTCCCCCGCTTTACGTCCCCTTCGTCCAGGCTTGTGGCTATCATCGAGACGATTTCTCCCTTCGGGAACCTGCATGAACCACTTGAGTCGTCTGCTGTGCCTCGCCCTGCTGATGTTCGGCAGCCACCTTGCCGCGGAGCCGCTGCGGGTGGGAGTCAGCTTTGCCATTCCTCCCTATGTCATCAGCCACGAAGACAGGGGCATTGAACTCGATCTCATGCGAGAGGCCTTCGCAGGCAGCCCCCATGAGCTGCAGGTCGTCTATCTTCCCCTGGAGCGCACCTTCAGGATGCTGGAGGAAGGCAAGCTGGACGCCATCATCAACGTCAAACCCGGCATGCTGGAAAGCGCCTACCTCTCACAGCCGGTGATCACCTTCCACAACCGGGTCTTTACCCTGGCGCCGACGGCAGTCCACACCATGAAGGATTTGCAGACCCTGCGAGTCAGTGCCTTCCAGCGTGCACGGCAGATCCTGGGAACGACCTTCTCCGACATCGTCGACCAGAATCCCCGTTATGAAGAGGTGGCGAGGCAGGAGGGACAGGTACAGCGGCTCCTGCTCGGGCGCACCGATGCCGTGATCCTGGAACAACGGGTGTTCTACTACTATCTGGCGCAGTTGCTCGGGGATGACCAGGAGGGCGACCGCTATCCCAAGGACAAGGTCAGACAGCACGACCTCTTCCCCCCGACTCACTACCACTTCGCCTTTCGCGAGGCGAGCCACCGGCAATGGTTCGACAGACAGCTCGCCAAGATGAAGGCGGACGGGCGCTATGAGCGGATTTTTGCCGCCTATGGCACCACCTCTACTGCCGGAGACAAAAAAGCCAGCCCATGATGGACTGGCTTGATACCGGCTCCGGGGAGCCGCAGTGGATGGAGCGTTACTTCATCGCGCTGCCGTTTTTCAGCTCTGCTTTCTGACGTTTGGCTTCGCGTTTCTCTTTCAGTGACATCTGCGGTTTTTTCTTGGCATCTTTGCCGTGATGCTGTTCTTTGTTGCTCATCATCAGACTCCAAAAAGGTTACCTGGACAGTTGGAACGGGTGTTCCAGCATGTCAGCCAAATCGTGGATTTCAGTACGCCAACAGTGACGATCGGGGATCGCACTGGCCTCAGCATACTCCCAATCTTCCGCCGGGATCCAGCCTCCCGGGAACGCCTGTCAGCCAGGCGTTCCCGTCGCGTGCTCCCCTCGGAAATGACGACCGAGCGACACTTTTGGCATCCGGGGACGGATGGTCAGCCTGTCTCCGATGGATGTGTGTTAGGGTGGGCATTCAACGATCGCAGGAGCGCGTCATGAAGAAGCTGGAAATGAAGGATCTGACCGAGACCGAGAAAGCCGAGATTGCCCTGCTGGTGCAAAAGGCCCAGGCCAATGCCGATCACACCCTGACCAACGGGGAGCGCAACAAGATCCGTGAGGCAGGACGCCAGAAGATCGCCGCCGATCGCGCCCAGGCCGCCAAGGCGGCTTCCGCACTGGCGCGAGAGAAAGCCAAGGAGCGAGCCAGCGCCCAAGTGCTGCCTGACACCTTCAGCTGGTCCGATTCCGTCAGCAACAAATACCGTGGCAGACGGTAACGGCAGCATGAATGCACGCAGATGACGCTGCTGCATAAAAGGGGGCTGGCAGAGCGTCCTGTCATCCCCCTGAAAAGGGCAGCAGGAGGCGCCTGGCAGCTGATGCACACCCGGATAAAACGCCGATCCAGCCATCACTGACTGAAACGAATACCAAGATAAAGATTGCCATGACAGGGTGTGCGTGTTCTAATCGTTTTCGATGGTTCGGTAGTTCAGACCTGATTATGTTAGGCAGTCATCTTAAAGCAGTGATTTGTGCAGGCAGTTATCCCCGATAATTCTTGCCAGATAATTCTCCTTCTTTAGTGCTCCCCATACGTATTTCTGACGAAAAATCATGGATTGCCGCTCCGGTGGCGTTTCACTAATCACTACTCAAGGAAATTATCATGTCCAAAATGACTGGTACCGTAAAATTCTTCAACGCCGAGAAAGGCTTCGGTTTCATCTCCCCGGCTGACGGCAGCAAAGACGTGTTCGTTCACTTCTCCGCCATCCAGTCCAACGGTTTCAAAACCCTGGAAGAAGGTCAGCGCGTTGAGTTCACCATCGAGCAAGGCCAGAAAGGCCCGGCTGCTGCGAACGTCGTTCCGCAGTAATTCAAGCCGGAGCACCTTCCCCTCTTTGGGCAAGGGCCTCAGCAAGAATTGAAAAAACCCGCTTCGGCGGGTTTTTTGTGGTTCATCGCGGCTTTCCGGGGAAGGCCGCCTTGATTTTCAGAAAAAAGTATTCTGAGTCCCTAAATCCATATGCCATGCGCTTTATCACTTTGATCTTGTTGTTCACCC
>NZ_JAPCIZ010000114.1:0-7816 GCF_027707725.1 Aeromonas sp. QDB25
AATATGATGCACGGCGACAGCAGGGTGATGGTGGTGGTGTGTTTGGAGACAGCCAGTTTACCAGCACCCTGTCTGTCAACTTCCACTTTCCCAGGATCCCGCGAAGAACCTCATATGATCGCCTCGAGCGTGGCCCATGTGTGCCTGCGCAGGCACGCCCACCTGCGGGACTACATGTACGACTTCATCCACCTCTATGCCCCCCATGTGAGCCGGGAGACGGTGCAGCTGGCGCTGCTCAACCAGGGAACGCCCGCCCCGTCTGCGACCCTGCCCTGGCTCTGAAGGCCGTCAGGGGGAGTCAGATGTGCTGCATAGAGGCAAAAAAGAGAGGCCAATGGCCTCTCTTTTTTGTGATAAGTGGTGTCCTGCGCTGCCTTTTCCCGGTGATCCCTCTCTCCCGGCTATCGTGGTCACCATATTGACGGCGCTCCGGGTGCCGAGCCGCAGTTCGCCATCATCCAGCATGGCCTCGGGGTGCGGCAGTCCCCTTGCTGCTTAGGGGGTCGGGTCGCCAGATTGACGAAGGTCTGGGCACCGATCAGCAGGCAGTCATCATCCGGGTAGTAGGGGATTGACGTGGTGCTGGTAGTGGCAGATCCCCCTGGCCCGTCAGTCGACCCTGGTCGCCAGATTGACGAAGATCTGGGCTCCCACCAGCAGGCAGTCGTCGTCCAGGTAATAGGGGTTCGCGTGCAGGTAGTTGCAGATCCCCTTGGCCTGATTGCCGCTGCCGAGGAAGAACATGGCCCCCATGCGGCTTGGCGTGGCGTTGATCATGTAGCTGAAGTCCTCGCTGCCGGTCATGGGTTGGCCCTTTGCGTTGATCCCGTCGCTGGACAACACCTCCGAGGCGGCTTGTTGCAGGCGCTCGCAGGCCTGGGGGTGGTTCTCCACTGCCGGGTAGCCGGCATGGACCATGGTGGTCTTGAAGCCGCGCAGCTCGCTCTGGGCGATGATGTCCCTGAAGCTGTTTTTCAGGATCTGGTCGGTTTCGGCGTCCATGGCGCGGATGGTGCCACGGGCCTGCACATGATCGGCGATGGCGTTGGGAATGGTGCCGCCGTTGATCATGCCGCAACCAAAGACCGCCGGGCTGAACGGGCTGGTGCGCTTGGCGACGATGTAGTCCATATCCTCGATGATCCGCACCGCCTCCCGGATGGCATCCAGCCCCTTGTGGGGGGTGGAGCCGTGGGCGGAGATGCCGTGCACATCGAGCGTCCAGGCAGACCCCCAGGAGGACATGACCCCCTGGTTGAACTTGATGGTGCCCGTCTCCATGGCGCCGTCGTTGTGCAGGGCATAGACCTCGTCCACCCCCTTCATGCAACCAAGCTCCACCATCTTTTCGGCACCGGGGACGCGCATGTCCTCTTCCGCCATCTGGAAGATGAAGCGGACGTTGTATCGCAGGCGATCGCGGTTGGCGGCCAGAAACCTGGCGGCGGTCAGAGCGATCGCCATGTGGGAGTCGTGGCCGCAGTTGTGGGCCATCCCCTCATGGGTGGATTTGAACGCCACCTCGCTCATGTCGTGCATCTCCAGGCCATCCATGTCGGCACGAAAGGCAATGGTGGGCAGGGCAGGGTCGACCGCCAGATCCCCGTGAAAACCGGTGAAGCCGGGATACAGGGTGATCCTGTAGCCGAACTCTTCCATCAACCCACGGCAGTAGGCAGAGGTCTTGAACTCGGCCCCGGAGTATTCCGGGATGCGGTGCAGGTGGTGGCGCACTTCGTAGCTGAAGTCGCGCAGGGCCAACAGGTCAGGTTCGATATGGTAGTGGTTCATCAGATGATCCCTTGAATGGAGAAACCGAGCTGGGCAACCAGGGAGGCGCCAAAGAAGCAGCAGGTGGAGACGATCATGAAGATGAGGATCACTTTCCACGACATCTTCTTGAGCTCCTCCAGCTGACCGCCCACCGAGAGGCCCGCGAAGGCCAGGAGCGGCACGCAGCAGGAGAGGAAGGAGATCTTGGCCACGGCATCGATGAAGAGGCCGCGCACCGGCGTCTCCGGCAGGCAGATGAGAATGCCGATGATGGTGGCATAGGCAAAGGCCGGCAGGGAGGAGGGCAGATAGCGCTTGGTCACCAGGGAGGCGAACACCACCAGGGACATGGCGACGAAGCTGTCCCCCATCTGCCACAGCGGCAGGCCCGAGGTCAGGGTCTGGGTGAACATGGCCAGCAGGATCGCCAGGAAGACGAAGCGCATATCCATCACGATGCTTTTCATGCTTTCTCTCCTTTGGCGGTCAGGGCATAGATTTTTTCAGCGAGCGGCAGACCCAGATAGGTGAGGGAGAGCGCCCCCAGGGCCGACGAGAGCAGATTCGAGGCGGCGGCGATGCTGAGCACCTGCTGGGCCATCGCCTCGTCGAGGCCGTTGATGAGGGCACCGGAGGCGGCGCTCAGCATGGAGCCGGATCCCACGCCGGAACCGGCGGCCAGGGCCAGGGGATGCAGCCCCGTGAGGGGGGCAATGCTGCCAAGCACGCTGAACCAGAGGGTGCCGATGACGGAGCCGCACAGGTAGATGGCGAGCACGCCGATGTACTCCTGGGAGCCGGTGCCGAACTTGCCCTGGATCACCGCGACCGAGGGTTCACGGCTGATGGAGGAGCAGGCCCCGATGGCGCGGCGGCCAAAGCCGAATTTCACCGCCAGTGGAATGGCGATGAGGATGGGCAGGAGGTTGCCTATCTCTTGCAGGAAGAGCGGTACGCCGACGCTCAGGATCATCTTGAGGTTGGGGATGATCATCCCCGCATACTGGGTCCCGAGGATCAGCAGGCTGAAACCCACCATCTTGCCGCAGAAGCCCTCTTCTCGCTCGGTGAAGAGCCTCTTCCAGCCGGGAATGCGATCCTTGACGGGCTTGGCGGAGACGATCATGCCGATGATGACGGCAAAGAGCATGGGCAGGATGGGGATGATGGCGATGCCGAGTCTGATCTCCTGCTTCCCGATGAGGGATTGGGCCACGAAGATCAGCAGGGCGGTCGCCAGGGTACTGACTACTACCGTTTTGAGTGGGCTGGTTGGCTGCATAGTGTGTTCTCTTGTTATCCGTTGTCCTTCATGGGCGTCTTTGGTCGCGCCATGATGGGGGCATGATAGGAAGCGAAGAGGGGAAGGAATGTGACCGCCATCAAGTCAGCCATATGGCATTTTTTCATGGGGTATGCCGTTTAACCATGGTAAACATATGGTTTAACAACTCATTGGCAGCGGCTTATGCTGCCTCAGACAGGAGTGTGGTGCCGCCCGGGCACCCGGTGCCTGATACGGGGGGCGGATATGGGGGAAGGAATGGATCTGTTGATCGAGGGGGCGCTCTGGCGCCCCTCCTGGCAAGCGGCGTTGCAGGCCTGGCAGCACCAGGGAAACCGCTGGTGGCTGCTGCTTGGCAAAGGGGAGGCGAGGGAGATGGCACCCTGGTCGGTCAGCCCGCCAGATGGCATTCTCCTTGCCCGCGACCTGCTTGCCGCCTGGCTGGGGGAGGCCGCCTCCCCGCTGATGGCGACACAGCCGGACCGGCAGATCCTGATCGCTGCCTCCGGCTCCCTGCTGACCCTGGCCAGAGAGAGCGGCCTGCTCACCCTGGGGCCCGCGGGGGCGGATCACCGCCTCGGTGCCGATGACGACCTCGGGGTTGCCCTGCAACGCCTGCTTGCCCGCCGCCTGATGACCCCGGTGCTGCGCGAGCCTGGCGGGCAGGACGCGCTGGTGCTGCGCCCCCTGCTGCCCGGCGATGAGAGCGCCATCCTGCGTTATTGTTCGGATGCGGCGCTCGCCCGCTATACCCTCAACGTCCCCCACCCCTATTCGCCGGAGGCGGCGCGGGACTGGCTTGCCCTGAGCGGGCGCAAGGCTGCTCTCGGGCTGGGATGCACCTGGGCCCTGACTCTGCCCCAGGGGCGTGAAGACGAGCCCGCTCCCCTGGTCGGCACCCTCTCCCTGCACTGGCACGGGGAGCTGGCATGGTGGGTCGGCGTGCCCTGGCAGAACAGGGGGCTGGCCACCCGGGCCGCGAGCCTGGTCAGGGCGTTTGCCTTCGAGCAGTGGCACCTGCCTGCCCTCACCGCCCGCCACATGCCGGGCAACCTCGCCTCAGGCCGGGTGATGGAAAAGACTGGCATGCACCATGACGGGCGTCGGCCAGATCCGGCCGATGGCGCCCTCGTGCTCGATCACTGGCGGCTGGATCGCCCGGCGCGCCTGACGGATGCACGCAAAGAGGTGCTGGCCCCCTGGCTGGATGACGAGGAGGTGGTCGTGGCCATACTGCACGGTGAGGGGGTGGCGCTCTTCATGGTGGGGGAGGTGACAAAGGACGAGCAGACACTCAGCGGGCTGACGGTGCGGCGCTATCCCCAGGCCATGCTGGCGCCAGAGGCGCCCGGGGTGCAGGCCCATGGGGGTGGCGCCCTCCTCAAGGAGTGCGGGGATCTGGGCCTCGCCTATCTGCGGCGATTGCGACAGCCTGACGACGGACGCTGATGGCTTGCGCAAGGGCGGTCATCGCGAAGCCTGGTGCGGGGTTTGTCAGGCGTTTTCCTGAGTCCGTCCTCCCATTTTCAGACAAAGGCAGTGAAGTGGCGCCCCACTTCTGTGGAATAATGGCCGCCCTGCTGTACGAGGAGTAACGCTGTATGTTGAGAACCGAGCGTCCCGGCGACATGCTGCCAGTCTATGAGCTGGTGAGTGCCGCCTTTGGTCGTCCCGACGAGGCCGAACTGGTCAACCGCCTGCGAGAATGTGGGGCCGCCGTGGTCACCATGGTCGAGGAGGAAGAGTACGAGTTCATGGGGCACCTGATGCTGAGCCCGATCACCATTGAGGGACAGGAAGGGCCCTGGCTGGGACTGGCACCCGTGGCCGTGCATCCCGACTGGCAGGGGCAGGGCATTGGCTCGGATCTGGTGCGGGAAGGGCTGGACACGGCACTGGAGATGGACTGGAAGGCGGTGGTGGTGCTCGGGGATCCTGCCTACTACGCCCGTTTCGGCTTTCGGCCTGCCAGCGACTTCGGCCTGCACTGCATCTACGAGGTGTCGACGGAGTGTTTCATGGCGATGGAGTTGCAACCCGGCGGGCTCGACGGGGTAAGGGGCGAGGTGCTCTATCACCCCCTGTTCGATGAAGAGCCGGTGGAGTGACCGCCTGCCTATCCACGAAAAAGGACCCTGAGCGGGTCCTTTTTCGTGCCATGTCCATCGCTTGAATGGACGTCACTGGGCCAGGGATTTCAGCTGCTGCTTGCCCGGCGGGTTGTTCCAGTCGATGGGGCCGTGGGTGAAACGGTACTGAAGCCTTGGCAGACTCAGTTCCAGCCACTCCTCCCGGAAGTAGGCATAACCCTGGTCCCAATCCGGATCCTGCGCCCAGCCGGTCTGCAGGAAGTGGAGCCGGGTGCCCTGGCCCTCCGGCACGAAGCGCAGGCTGACCTGGGTCTTCTGCTGACGAATGTGGGGAAACTGGGGAGGGAAATTCCAGCTGAAGCTGAGCAGATCATGGGGCATGACCGCCATCACCCGGCACCCTTCGCTGCCACGCTCGCCGAGGGGAGCATCGGGTCTGAAATAGATCTCGAACGGTCCGTTGGGTTCCGGGACCATGAGGCACTCCGGCGCCAGAAAACTGCGCAGCCCGCTCTCCGTGGTCCAGGCCCGCCAGACATCGTCAATGTGGGCGGGTACCAGAATACTGCCTTCAATTTGCTTGTTATCCATAAATCAGTGAACCTCAAACCAGTCATGGACGGGACCTCGGCAGTATAGCCCCTGAGGCGATAAAATAGGCAGCCCTGTGTCACACGGTTACGTATTCAAGAGGGTCCACATTGCCGATTTGACAGCACGGCGGGATCCATCGAGAGTGGGAAGCGACAAGCACGCAACGCAAGGATGGTGTCATGATCAGAATGATGACGGAAGCTGACGAGCCCATGCTGGCGCAGCTCTTCCTCAAGGGAAGGCGCCAGGCCTTCCATTGGGTTGATCCCGCCCTGTTCCGGCTCGAGGATTTTGCCGAGCAGACCCGGGGCGAGGAGATCTGGGTGGCGGAGAAAGGGGGCAGCCCGTGCGGATTCGTCTCCATCTGGGGGGCCGAGAGCTTCGTGCATCATCTCTACGTGGTGGCGGACTGGCACGGGCAGGGCATGGGGCGGGCCTTGCTTGCCGCCGGCTTGGCCGGATACCCCTCCCCGGCCTCCCTCAAGGTGGCCATGCGCAACACCACGGCGATGGCTTTCTATCATCGCCTGGGCTGGGAGAACACCGAAGAGACGGGTCATTGCGACATCACGGGCCCCTGGCGCAGGCTGGTGTTGACGCCCGATGCCGCAGGGGAATAAGCCGCTGGCAGACTGCGGCAACCGCACCGCACATTGATCTCCAGCCCTGGCAGGGCATAAAAAAGCCACTTCGCGGGAAGTGGCTCTTCAACACATCCGGGGGAGGGCAGACCTTCCCTCGCTCAACCGATGATCACAGGGCCGCCACGGCCTCTCTTACCAGGGCGGCCAGCTCTTCCCACCTGCCCTCGTCGATGAGCTTGGCCAGCACCATCCAGGTGCCGCCGCAGGCGATCACGGCATTCAGCCCCAGATACTCTTTCAGATTGGCCGGCGTCACGCCGCCGGTGGGCATGAAGCGCACCGGATAGACGGCGCCCAGGGCCTTGAGCATGGCGGTGCCGCCTGACTGCTCTGCCGGGAAGAACTTGAGGTGGCGCAGCCCCATCTCCATGGCTTGCTCCACCAGGCTGGGGTTGTTGACCCCGGGGATGATTGTGACGTCCTTGACCAGGCAGTACTGCACCGTGGTCGGGTTGAAGCCGGGGCTGACGATGAAGTCGGCGCCCGCCGCAACGGCCGCATCCACCTGCTCGCGGTTGAGCACGGTGCCGGCCCCGATCAGCAGATCCGGGTAGGCCGCGCGCATCTGGCGGATGGCCTCTGCGGCGGCGGGGGTGCGGAAGGTCACCTCGGCGGCGGGCAGGCCATTTTCCACCAGCACCCGGGCGAGGGGGACGGCCTGGGCAGCATCTTTCAGCGCGATGACGGGGGGGCTTCGAGGCGGGCGATGAGATCAGACATGGTGCGTTTCCTTGAGTGATGGCATGTGGGAGGGGGGAATGATGGCCCCCGGATACTGGATGACGGCCGCCGCCAGGCTGTGGCCTGCCCGGGCGGCGTCGGCGACGTCGGCCCCTTGCAGGCGTGCGGCGAGATAACCGGCGCTGAAGGAGTCGCCCGCCGCCGTGGTGTCGATCACCTGTTCGGGGGACAACCGCAGGGCGGCGATTTCGATCCGCTGCGCTGCCGTGACCACCAGGCAAGGCTCAGAGCCGCGCTTGACGACGATCTCGCCCACCCCGAAGCCCTGGCTCCCTGGCTGCATTGCGAGCGCAACCCCTACTGGCGCAAGCTCCACGAGCATATCGACGACAAGGCCATCTCCAGCTGGTGCGACGATCACGACCAGATCCTCAAGGCCCTGATGCGCAAGGATCCGCAGGCGGCCAAGCTGGCCATGTGGCAGCACCTGGAGAACACCAGGCAGATGCTCTTCCAGGCCACCATCTTCGATGACGAAATGGAGGATGACCGCTACCTCTTCTCCGAAAATCCCGTCGTTCATTTGACCCAGCCTTCCACTGCCAACGGCTAAGCTGTGTTCTTAAAGTGATGAAGATATAATCTCACATCTTCTCAACAGCTTAAGATCCATTCCGTGTCCCGCCGTTATCAGCTGACTGATGCACAATGGGGGCTTATCGAGCCCCAGTTTCCTTCTCGAAGCC
>NZ_JAPCIZ010000115.1:0-7792 GCF_027707725.1 Aeromonas sp. QDB25
GAAAGGAGGGGCGAAGTGTTCAGGTTGAACCGGAATGAGCGTTCACATTGGTCCGGAAATGGTGTTCACGTTGAATCGGAATTGGTGTTCATGATCGGCCGGAATATGCACCAGTGTCTCATGTTTTAGCTGTTTTAATGGGGAAGACAAAATGCGCAAATTAAAATATTTGATCATCCCTGCAGTTACGTTATTAACACCTCCTGCATTTTCACAAGATAATTATGCGTTAATTGTGCACGGCTTATCAATTCATAGTAATTGCGACGAGGGGAATGGCCCCAAGGCCAAAACCTGCGATTTTGAAAATTACAACCCTGGGCTTGGTTTGGAGTGGTCAGTACTTGGTAATCATGATAGCGGTACTTTATCGCTACGGGGGGGGATTTATCGCGATTCCTATTCAGATACAGCCACCTATGCGGGAGCTAACTACCGGAAGCTGTGGAATGTGTATAGCGATTGGCAAGCGGGACTTGGCCTGATGGCAGGTTATCTCAATGGTTCCGGTGTGGATGGTTTTGCGATGCTGCCATATGGCATCATCGCTTATAATCGTCTTTCTCTCGAGATTGGTTATGCGCCGAAGACAGATATTGTGCCGGGAAAAAAACATAGCACTGTTACCAGCTTTACGCTTCGCAGGCAGTTTTAAATAAATTAGGTAATCCCCCAGCTTTGCCGGGGAATTCTTATTTAAAAAAGCAAACGATTTGCGAGTTTTTATTCAAGAAAAACAGGCTTGATTATATTTTTGTGATGTTGAACGCCACCAATTTAGCACTGTGCTCAAAATGTCGATAATAGCTCGCATTGAGTTGAGTCAAATGTAATAGCGATTGGCGAAAACGCTGAAATCGGTCTTCACAAACGGGGTCTTGCCTGCGCCAAAAGTGATCTAAATCACCCTGTGTCGTGAGCCCTGGCAGATCGTAGAGCGCTCGCCCCATGCAGAAGGTCGGCACCTTGTGCAATAAGGCCGATAATCCCACTGTGCTGTTGATGGTGATCACCCCTTTGAGCAGGGGGTAGAGTGCCGGCAATGGCAGTTCATAGCCATAAAACACCCGTCCTTCCAAACCCAGCAAATTGACCAAGCGATGGATCTGCGCGCGATAGTGCACAAAACCGCGATCCATGGGGTGGTGTTTGAACAACAGCACATCCTGCGGTTTGGCATATTTAGCGAAAGAGTTGATCACCTCCGCCACCATCTCTTCCACTCCGCTTAGATTAGAGTGTTCGCGGATCTGAAAATCCTCTGTTACTTGCAACGGCACAAAAAAGAGATGACCACGATGGGTCGCCAAACTGTTGCTTAACCGCAGATCGGTCATGTGATGCCACTGTTTGACGACCGCTCCTGCTACCCAGCCCCAGAGCTCTTCAAAAAAACTCCAGGGACGATGATGCTGGTAGTGACGGTAACGTCGATGGTGTAGGGCTTTGTTAAGGTAATAGCGCATGGCAAAACGCGCACGGCACCCCATGGTCGGCCCGACGGTGAGCGGCGCCTCAAAAGGGGCTGGCCACTCGCGCTCGGCTAATTCGGCCCGCCGCTCATACCAGGGACTATGAGCATTGACCCCCCCGCACTCGAGAGTGATGAAATCGGGCCTCAGATATCCCTCTTCCATTGCCCAGAAACGAATGCGTCGCTGATTGCACAGTGTCTTGGCCACCTTATGGTAATAACGACAGTCACCATAGCAAACCACGGCGTCGATCTTGCGTTGCTTCAGCAAACGACGCAGAAAGTTGCGCCAGTGTGCGGGGGGGGCGGTAAAACTGAGATTATCACCGGCACAAGACCAACTGGCATCGCCGCCATTGAAATGCACTTTGGTTACCCTGTGGCCTGCCGTCGTTAATTGCCGACTCAATGTCTGAAAAAAGGGGCCAAGCGGGCCTTGCAGTAACAAAATCTTCATTGACGACTTATCTCAAAAACGGGGAGAGAGAGGGGCGCTGCATCAGCGTCTGGAACAAGTAACCGAGCTTGAGCTGCCAGCGTTGCCAGCGGCTCGCTTTGTGGGCCGATGAGTGTCCCTGCTTCGCCAGCTGGTGGATCAACTGCTCCGGACTTATCCAGAGCCCGGTCTGCCAATCGAGATAGAGCGGATAGGCAACCAGCGTCAGATAGACCAGCGCCGCCAGCGGCAGACTACGTTGACGACGAGCAGGGGGATTGGCATCCGTGGTCAACCCCCAGCCACTGTAGAAGGGTTGGCCCCAGGTCGTCACCTTGACCCCCTGCACCAGCGCCTCGAAGCCACTGAGCGAGGTCATGGTATGCAGCTCATCCACATGGGGATAGAGGCTGGTGAGCCCAATATCCAGCACCTGGCTATCGACACACTCCGCCAGACAGGCCGCTGAAATCGCCCCACCACGATTGCCCGCCACCACATCAGGGTGTGGCTTGTAGAGAATATGAGCGTCGGGTTTGGCCGCTCGCACCGCCCACAGCAACTGCTCGTTGCTGCGAATATGGGGGCTCCCGGTCAGGATAGAGGCATCGCCATCCACCTGACCCACCACCAGCACCAGCTCACGACCATCATCGGGCCTGGTGTAGTGCTGCTGCTCGCCCACATTGTATTTGCTGACCCTGTGTTCCCGTAGCAAGGCGAGCAGCGCATCCCCGCGCTTGACCTCCGCCTCTGTCAACTCCTGATAGTTGAGTAACTGTTCCAGCCCGCTGGGAGTGCGACTGTCGAAATAGATCCCGACCGGGTCCAGTGACAAAGAGGAGGGACGACAGAGATTGGAGCCCAGTCCCCTCGAGCGAATAAAGCCATCCTCGACCCGGATTGCAGAGGCGAGATCGGGGTGGCGGCTACCCCACACCAATATCTGCTCGTCACCGGTCAGCCGCTTGGGTGGCTTGCGCACAAAGCGCAGCTCATCGGCCAAATGCTGGCAAAACGCCTGCATAAATGCCCGCTTCCACAAAGAGAACCCCACCAGATAGAGTCGGCGCCAGCGCGGCGCGGGGCGGCGCTGATTGGCAATAATGGCGATCACCTCCTCTACCTCGCAACGCTGGCCCAGCACAGGGTCGAGATAGCGGGGATAGCGGATCAAGGCTGCCGCGACCAGCTGGGCGAGCGACACTTTTACGTTGCGCCGTTCACACTGCTTGCTGTCATGGGTCAGCCCCCAACCGGCATAAAACGGCATACCGAAGCAATAGACCGGCTTGCCAAGCAACAGGCCCTCAAAACCAAGCTGGGATGACACCGTATAGACAGCATCCACCACATTGAGCAGCGCATGGGGATGGCAGTGATCGGCCACCATCTCCACATCATCCAGGTTCAGACGGGCCAACACCCCACGCTTCTTGCCAAGGCGCATATTGTTAAAACGAGTGTCAGGATGGGTGCGCAGCAACAGGCGCGCATCGGGATGATTGCGGCGGGCAGCCTCCACCATCGCCACAAAATCTGCTTCACTGGCCAGGGCGCCCGGAATGGAGAGATCCCCTGCTACCTGATCGACCAGCAGGATCCTGGGTTTGGCGCTCTGCTGCAGACGAGTGGCAAGCCCTGATGGCAAGCCGCCATAGTCCCCGACAGCAGAGAGGGCGGTCACGCTGCCGCTGGCAATCGACTGGCCGGGGGCAGTGGCATAACAGTTATATTTGGTGATCCCGAGGCGTACCAGCTCATCGATCAGTCGCTCGGCCCGTGCCAACATCTGTGGCTCGCACGGGGTGGCAATCAATTGCTCAAGCTGGCTGGGCTGGCGGGCATCGTAATAGATCCCCACCGGATCGGCGATCAACGAGACCGCCTTGCCCCCTCTGGCGGGATGGCCTATATAACCGATAAAGCCATCTTCCAGCTGCCAATAGGGCAATCCTAACGCTTGTGCCTTCTGCTTAATCTGCTTGGTATTGGCTTTTTGGCCCCAACCAACTAAAACATCATTTTCAGAAAAAGAGACAACCCCTTCCATATGACGTAATGGGCAACCAAGCATAGGTTCAATACTGTTTTTTCTAGCAAAAATGCCTTTCGAACCCGTATATAAAGCCATATCATCTCAGCGAACTAAAGACTCCCTGCCGTAGTGCAGGGAGTGTAATTTAGATAAACAGATCTGCGGTCTCTAATGACTTGGCAGTACTATCTTTTACAGAGGTAAGGATGTCCGCGTTTAATTCGGGCCATTTAATACCAATCGAGGCATCATTCCATGCAATACCTCTATCGCTCACTGGTGCATAGTAATTGGTTGTCTTATATAAAAACTCGGCCGTTTCTGTCAGTGTGACAAAACCATGGGCAAACCCTTCCGGGATCCACAACTGTCGCTTGTTTTCACCTGACAAGTGAACCCCAACCCATTGCCCGAAGGTCGGTGAGCTTTTACGAATATCGACGGCGACATCAAACACTTCACCCGCCACACAACGCACCAGCTTGCCCTGGGCATGGGGAGGCAATTGATAATGCAAGCCACGCAATACCCCTTTCGACGATTTGGAGTGATTATCCTGCACAAAGTTAACCTGATATCCGACGGCCTCTTCAAACAACTTGTGGTTGAAACTCTCAAAGAAAAAACCACGCTCATCACCAAATACTTTTGGCTCAAAAATAAGCACGTCAGGAATCGCTGTCTTAATTACATTCATCTGTCTATCCACATTTGATCCAATTTTTATGGGGGAAGCATCTTCCCTCCCCCCTATATCACATCAGGCTTTGCCGACCATCTTTAACAAATATTTACCATAAGCATTCTTTGCCAACGGAGCGGCGAGATCACGAACCTGCTCGGTAGTAATAAACTTCTGGCGATAGGCGATCTCTTCCGGACAGGCCACTTTCAACCCTTGGCGAGTCTCGATGGTCTGAATAAAGTTGCTCGCTTCGATCAGACTTTCATGGGTACCGGTATCCAGCCAGGCATAACCACGGCCCATCATGGCCACCGACAGATTGCCTTGCTCCAGATAGATGCGGTTCACATCAGTAATTTCCAGCTCACCACGGGGCGACGGCTTCAGGCTCTTGGCGATCTCCACCACGCTGTTGTCGTAGAAGTAGAGGCCGGTCACCGCATAGTTGCTCTTGGGCTCCAGTGGCTTCTCTTCCAGAGAGATAACGGTACCCTCTTTATCAAATTCCACTACCCCATAACGCTCGGGGTCATGCACATGGTAGGCAAAGACGGTAGCGCCACTCTCTTTGGCCGCTGCGGCTTCCAACTGTTTCTGCAGGTCGTGGCCGTAGAAAATGTTGTCCCCCAGCACCAGCGCACAGGGGTCTGACCCGATAAACTCTTCACCCAGAATAAAGGCTTGTGCCAACCCGTCCGGACTTGGCTGCACCTTGTACTGCAAATTCAGACCCCACTGGCTGCCATCACCCAGCAATTGCTCAAAACGGGGGGTATCTTGCGGCGTGCTGATGATCAAAATATCGCTAATCCCGGCCAGCATCAGGGTGCTGAGCGGATAGTAGATCATCGGCTTGTCATAGATGGGCAGCAGCTGCTTGCTCACCGCCATGGTCACAGGATAGAGACGGGTGCCAGAGCCACCGGCCAGAATAATGCCTTTACGTTTGGTCATGATGCTTGTTTCTTATTTTTAAATTGCAAAAGAAAAGGATGGCTTGTGGCCACGCCTTTCTGTTTTATCCCTGCCAGCCAGGGAGGCAGTCACTACATCCCTGGCCAGTGATTTACTTACCGAGGATCTCGGTCAACATCCGCTCCACACCGACTGTCCACTCCGGCAGCACCAGATCGAAGGTGCGCTGGAATTTGCCGGTATCTAGGCGGGAGTTATGGGGGCGTTTGGCCGGAGTCGGGAAAGCGCTGGTAGGCACCCCATTAAGTTGCGTCACCGCCAGTTCAACCCCGGCTTCTCTGGCTTTGGCAAACACCAGCTGGGCGTAGTCAAACCAGGTAGTCGTACCGGAGGCAATCAGATGGTAGAGCCCGGCGACCTCGGGTTTGCTCTGCGCCACGCGGATCGCATGAGCGGTACAATCGGCCAGTAACTCGGCTCCGGTCGGGGCGCCGAACTGGTCATTGATGACTGACATCTCGCTACGCTCTTTGCCAAAACGCAGCATGGTCTTGGCAAAGTTGGCGCCGCGGGCGGCGTAAACCCAGCTGGTGCGGAAGATCAGGTGACGGGAACACAGCGCGGCCCCTTGCTCACCCGCCAGCTTGGTTTCGCCGTAGACGTTGAGCGGTGCCGTTGCATCGGTTTCCACCCAGGGGCGCTCACCGCTGCCATCGAACACATAGTCGGTGGAGTAATGCACCAACCAGGCACCCAATACTTCCGCTTCTTTGGCAATCGCTGCCACGCTGGTCGCGTTGAGCAGCTCGGCAAACTCCCGCTCGCTTTCGGCCTTGTCGACTGCGGTGTGGGCTGCGGCGTTGACAATCACGTCCGGCTTGACCAGACGTACCGTTTCGGCCACCCCTGCTGGGTTGCTGAAATCGCCGCAATAATCGGTGGAGTCAAAATCAACGGCAGTGATGCGCCCCAGCGGCGCCAGTGCGCGTTGCAGCTCCCAGCCTACCTGGCCGTTTTTGCCAAACAGCAGAATATGCATCAGGTACGCTCCCCGTAATTCTGTTCAATCCAGGACTGGTAGGCACCGCTCTTGACGTTATTCACCCACTGCTGGTTATCCAGATACCACTGCACAGTTTTGCGAATGCCCGACTCGAAAGTTTCTTGCGGTTGCCAATCCAACTCCGCGCTCATTTTGCTGGCATCGATGGCATAGCGGCGATCGTGACCGGGACGATCCGCTACATAGGTGATTTGATCGCGGTAAGAGCTCGCTTTCGGCACCATCTCGTCCAGCAGATCGCAGATGGTGTGTACCACCTCCAGATTCTGCTTCTCGTTATGACCGCCGATGTTGTAGGTCTCCCCGACCACGCCCGTGGTCACCACCTTGTAAAGCGCGCGCGCGTGGTCTTCCACATAGAGCCAGTCACGGATCTGGTCGCCTTTGCCATAGACAGGTAACGGCTTGCCATCCAACGCGTTAAGAATGACCAGCGGGATCAGCTTCTCGGGGAAGTGGTACGGGCCGTAGTTGTTGGAGCAGTTGGTGACGATGGTCGGCAGGCCGTAAGTACGGCGCCAGGCGCGCACCAGATGGTCGCTGGAAGCCTTGGAGGCGGAATAGGGGCTGCTGGGGGCGTAGGGGGTGGTCTCGGTAAAGAGCGGCAATGGTTCACCGACCGCTACTTCATCAGGATGGGGCAGATCACCATATACCTCGTCTGTGGAGATGTGGTGGAAGCGGAAGGCCGCCTTGCGTACCTCGTCCAGACCGTTCCAGTAAGCGCGAGCCGCTTCCAGCAACATATAGGTGCCGACGATATTGGTCTCGATAAAGTCAGCCGGCCCTGTGATGGAGCGGTCAACATGGCTCTCGGCAGCCAGATGCATCATGGCATCCGGCTGGTGCAGGGCAAACACCCGATCCAGCTCGGCACGGTTGCAAATATCCACCTGCTCAAACACATAACGCTCGCTTGTCGATACATCGGCTAGGGATTCCAGATTGCCGGCATAGGTAAGTTTATCGAGATTGATGACTGCATCCTGAGTATCACGGATGATATGGCGCACCACGGCAGAGCCGATAAAGCCGGCACCGCCGGTCACGAGGATTTTCATATTAAACACTCATGTACAGGATCTTTAGCTACAACCAATTGAAATAGATAGAAAAAAGGCTTCGTTTGTGATCTGATTTAATCGCAAAAAAAAACCGACACGCCCGAAGCCATGACTATT
>NZ_JAPCIZ010000116.1:0-7719 GCF_027707725.1 Aeromonas sp. QDB25
ACCGGGTTCGCTCTTGATGATGTGTCTCGCGTTCATGGTCGGCGTTAATATTCGTCTGCCGATGATTTTCGGGGATTCAAGTGAGATTTCTCCGCCGTTTTTACCCTTTGGCCGCTTTTTTCGGCGGTTTCATCGCCGACGCGTTGACGCTCGGCCAGCGCGTCACCCCGTTGGATTTCTGGCGTCTGGGCGGGTTTCTCCTGGGCGCGGCGGTGTTCGCGCTGTGGCTGGCCTGGCGCGGAACGAGGCGCAAGGAGCCGCCCGTGCCGGCTGCCGATCTGCGTGGGCACGTCGCGCGTTTGACCTGGCAGGCGCCTTACCTGCTCATGCAGTTCTTCGGCTCTATGCCGTTTCCAGTGGAAATTGACTTCTCAACAAACATGACCCTCGGTGGTACAACCGCCCGACACTGACGCCGACCTCGCGCCCGATGAACACCCAGATCGAAGCTCTCTTCACCACCGCACTTGGCCTGCAGCCGCCCTGGTACGTCGCCAAGGTCGAGCTCAACACAGCCAAGCGGCGGATCGACTTCGAGGTCGAGCACACCGGCGGTCGTGCTACGTGTCCGGCGTGTGGGGCCGAGCACCAGCTGATCCACGACCGGGTGCGGCGCAGCTGGCGTCACCTGGATTTCTTTCAGTTCGAAGCGTGGCTGCATGCCGCGATCCCGCGCGTTCAGTGCAACGGCTGCGGCAAGACCACGCAGCTGCCGGTGCCGTGGGCGCGTGAGGGGAGCGGCTTTACCCTGCTGTTCGAGGCGCTGAGTCTGTCGCTGTGCCGAGAGATGCCGGTGCGCCAGGCGGCCAACCAGTTGCGGGTTGCCCCGAAGCGCCTGTGGCGCCGCGTGCGCCATTACGTCGAGGTGGCCCGTGCCAAGGACGACATGTCGTGCGTGCGCTACGTCGGGATCGACGAGACCAGCGTCAAGCGTGGTCACGAGTACATCACCGTCGTGCATGACCTTGAAGCCAAGCGCTTGCTGTTTGCCACCCCGGGGCGCGATCACGCTACGTTGCAGGCCTTTGCCCAGGACATGCGTGCGCACGGCGGCGATCCGCTGGCCATTGAGCACGCCTGTATCGACATGAGCGCGGCCTACGCCAAGGGAATCGACCAGTCGCTGCCCAATGCCCGGATCAGCTACGACCGCTTTCATGTCGTGGCGCTGGCCAACGCGGCGATGGACGAGGTGCGTCGCGAAGAGATGCGTAGCTCGGCGGCAGCGGTGCGCGAAGCGGTCGGCGCACAGAGCAAGAAGACGCTGCGTCAGCTGCTGTGGGGGATGCGCAAGAACCCGGTGAGCTGGACCCGTGCCCAGTTCGAGGCGATGCACTGGCTGCAACGCTCGAATCTGAAGAGCGCGCGTGCGTGGCGCCTGAAGCAGGCACTGCGGCTGGTCTATCGCGATGCAGCCGCGAGCAACAGCGAGGAGATCGCGCAAGGTGCCATGAGCAAATGGCTGAGCTGGGCGCGCCGCAGCCGCCTGGAGCCCTTCAAGCGGCTGGCCCTCACCCTGAAGGAGCACCTCGGCGGCGTCGTGCGCGGCATGCTCGACGGACGCAGCAACGCCTACGTTGAAGCGATGAACGGCCTGCTCCAACAGACGAAGACCGCCGCCCGAGGCTTCCGCAACATCGAGAACTTTATCGCCATGGCCTACCTGCGCATGTCCAAGCTCAAGCATCTACCGCAGAACCCCCTGGTGCCGGCCGTCGCCCGCGACTACGGGCGCTACCGTCATGTTTGTTGAGAAGTCAATTTCCACTGGAAACGGCATAGAGCCAGTTCTTCTTCGGCGGTATTTTCTCCGCGCTTTTCATCCTTTATTTCAAGAGTTCCGGGCATCTCGGTTCGTGGCTGACGGCGGCAATCCTCGGCGCGTTGCTGGTGGCCAACGAATTCGCCGGCGATCGCTATGGCCGGCGGTTTACGTTGACCTGGTCGTTGTTCGCGCTCAACGCCATCCTGTTGTTCAATTTTTTGTTGCCGCATCTGGCCGGCAGTCTCGACCCGCTGTGGTTCTACGCGTCGACGCTGGCCGGCGCGCTGCTGGCCAGCCTGCTGCGTGGGGTGGCACCGGGTCGGCCGGGACGGATCAGGCCGGCCTGGGGCATCGCCGGTGCGTTGCTGGCGGCCTGGCATCACGGCATGATTGCGCCGGTGCCGCTGGTCAAGCGGGATATGGCCGTCGGCCACGACTTCGTACAAACCGGTGGACGCTTTCTCCTGCAGGTGGAGCGGGCGCCCTGGTGGCAGTTCTGGCGCGATCATTCAGCCACGGTGCAGGTTGCCGAGGGGGCGCGTCTGTACGGCGTGACCGCCGTATTTGCCCCGTTGGGAGTGGCCGCAGAACTTGAGCATCGCTGGGAGTTTCGTGAAGTCGGCGGATGGCGGCAGGTTTACCGCGACCGCTTTCGCAGCACCGGTGGGCGGGAGCGCGGCTTTCGCGGGTATTCGTGGGTGCTCGATCCAAAACCGGGGGAATGGCGTTTTACCGTCGCCACCGGCGACGGACGGACCATCGGCATACTGCAAGTGCAGGTGCGCCGCGGGGCGCCGCAGCTGGAGTCCTTGCTGGAACGGGAGTTCTGATGTTTCGTTTTGTCTTCGGGGTGTAACATTTTCTTCATGATTTTGCGTTACGCTCCTCCTCCGATCATTTGTTGGAAACTCCGATGGTTGTAAGAAAGACCGCCGCAAGTGCACCTTCTGTGCCGGCTCAGCCGGCTGTCGCCGCGCCGGCACGGCGTGCCGGAAAAACCGCGGCGACCCGCAACACGCCGGAGGCGAAGCCAGCCGCGACGACGACGGCTTCCTTGCCTGAATCCACGCATCTGGTGGCAGGGGCGGGTGGCAAAAGGCGCAAGAAACTGGCCAAGGCGTTTGCGCGTCCGCTCGACAAGATCCTGAAGAACAAGTCTGCGCCGGTCGACGTGCGCTGCACGTTCCCTGCCGGCGAGTACGAGCAACTGGTCAGAATCAAGAGGCAACTGGCTGAACGAGGCATCAAGGTCAGGAAACGCGATTTATTGCGCGCGGGACTGATGCTTCTCTCGGTTCAGTCGGACGAAGATTTGCAGCGTTTGCTGACCGGCCTTTCCGCACTGCGCTGATTTTCTCTCTGTGCCTTCAGCGGGTAGCAGGCTTCTCCAGATTATTGTTTCAGATCGTCCGACCGACCTTATGTGTCCTTCAGGATAAATGCTTTCATCTTCAGGTCATATTGAACCCAATGCACGAGGATCCAATCTTCCACTTTTGATAAGACATGTTCGTGATTGGCGGAGGAGTCTTTCATGAAGTCAGCGAGCAGGGAGGCGTGTTTCCTCATGATCTGCTGATGTGATCTTATGTGATTCCTTACGTCGACATCGGGCATTCCAAATTTCTTGAAGAATTCTTCTTCATGCTCAAAATGCGTACTGAGCTGTTGACCAATTGCATTCAATACAGTGCTGAAACCCTCGCTTTTATCAGCAACAGGAGATGCAACCTGGAGTCTATGCAAAAGGTTCAGCAGACTTTCGTGCTCGTCGTCAATGGAAGGTTCTCCAATCCGTAGCGATGCCAATCTGATTTCAGAATCCAGGACGCCGTTGTCAGGATTCTTCCCGGAGATAAATTCTTTCCATGACGCGATAGTGCTTTCAAATTCTGCAACAGGCAATGGTCGACCATAGTAATAGCCTTGATACTGATAGCAGCCCAGTTTGGCTAGGAAGTCGCGGTGTTCCTCCGTCTCAACGCCTTCTGCGATGACCGCAAGCCCGAGACTGCTGCCCAGTGCAATGATCATTTTGGCAATCGCGACATCATCGGCATCATCGAAAAGCTGCTTGATAAACAGTTTGTCTATTTTTAGTTCGCACAACGGGAGGCGTTTCAAATAGGATAAGGACGAATATCCGGTTCCGAAATCGTCAAGCGAGAAGCCGATTCCTTTTTCCCGTAGAGAGAGCATTTTGGCGATAATGCCTTCCGTGTCTTCAATGAGAAGACTTTCGGTCAGTTCCAGTTTGAGACGACTGGCATCAATGTCTTCTTTTCCTACGTATTCAAGTATTTTTTCGACGAAGTTCTTTTCCAGCAATTGCTTGGCGCTGACATTGACAGAAATTGTCGTCGCCGCCGTTTGCTGACGATTTGCCCAAAGACGAAGTTGACGACAAGCCGATCCGATAACCCAATAGCCGATTTCGACAATGAGGCCGGAATCTTCCGCTACCGCGATGAAATCACCCGGGAAGAGAAGCCCTCTTTGTGGATGATGCCAGCGGATTAAAGCCTCTGCTCCTCTGAGTCGGCCCTGATAATCGACCTGCATTTGATAATGAAGAACGAATTCATCTCTGGTGAGCGCTTGGCGCAATTCTTTCTCAAGCGCCACACGTTGCACTACGGCCACCTGCATTTCCCCGTCAAAGAAGCGAAAAGTTTTCCGCCCGGCACTCTTGGCCTGGTAAAGCGCAAGGTCGGCGTGCTTGAGGATATCTTCAACGCTGAGCTCGTTCTTGACATTGGCATCAAAAAGAGTGATTCCGACACTTGCGCTGCTATGGCAATCGTGCGAGCTGCAACGATAGGGGTGACTGAGCACACCGATGATTTTCTCGGCGACAATTCTTGCGTGGTCGGCGGCTTCGTGCCCGTCCTGTGCGAGGCCGTCCAGGAGGGCGACAAATTCGTCGCCACCCAGGCGGGCGATTGTGTCATTCTCGCGCACGCAGTTCCTGAGCCGATTGGCTGCTTGAACCAGAAGTTGATCACCGATATCGTGGCCCAAAGTGTCGTTAATCATTTTGAAGTTGTCGAGGTCGATAAATAGCAAGGCGCCGGTACTCTGGCTACGATGAACCGAACTCAAGGCCTGACTTAACCTGTCAAGGAGCAGGCGCCTGTTGGCCAGGTTGGTGAGCGGATCATAGAACGCCAGCGTGTTCAACTGCTCCTCAGCCGTTTTGCGCTTGGATATGTCCTCAATTGCCCATAGGCCACCTCCCGCGCGACATTCCAGGTCCAATACACAGCCGCGGATTTCAGCCCAAAAATGAGAACTGTCGTGGCGCTTGAGCAGTAATTCTTGTTCATATGAACGATTGGAACGTGTGGCGTCGACGAGTCCGTCACGGGTTGCCTGATACTGGGTCGATGACAAAAAGAGCGACGTAAGTGGCAGGCCAACCATTTCGCCATCCGCATAGCCAAAAATCTGTTCGGCGCGTGCGTTGGCCAACCGGATTAGGTCATCGCACACAAAAATGACCCCAACCTGAATATTGCTGAGGATTGTTCTTTGCTCGATGAAGGAGTGACTCAAGTTGATCCGCATCTGGTTCATCTGATGTGCCAACTGACCGATTTCGTCCATGTGGTCCATCTGCAATGATGATTCCAGATTGCCGTTAGCGAGTTGGTCCGAGAATGTCGTGAGCACTTTCAACGGCGCCAGAATCCAGTAGTGCACAGACGCCAGGATCAGGAAAAACGCCAGCATACATTGACCCAGGAGAATCAATGCGTAGTTGTATTGCTCACGTCGGAATTTGGACATGGCGGGACCATCGTACTGATCAATCTCGACAAAACCAATTTTCTCGCTGTTAAGCACAAGGTCGTGCCGGGCATTTCTCACCCTGCCGATTTGACGACTGGCATCTTCTACGGTTAGAAATCGACTTTGGATGTTGCTGGTGACGGAAATTGCAATCCGGGCGATCTGGGGGTCGAGCATTGCCGAATTGACTATGGCTTGTGCGGCATTCAGATCGTAGTTCCAGACGGGATTTTTCAGACTGTCGGCCAGAAGTACTATCTTGTCCTGAAGGCTCCGGTTCAGTTCCTGATTGACACGTCCCTGATCGACGTGGTTAAGAATCAGGCCGCCAACCAGAGCGGGGAGCAGCATGCCGGCACAGGTTGCAAGCAGGATGACCGTTCTCAGGTTCTCTCGCCGCATCAGTTTGTGCAGATGCATGACGATGGAAATTTTTTGGTTCAGAAAACTCTGGCGTGTCTGATTACCCGTCATGTGTCAGTCTCCATGCATGACACTGCGCCGCCTGTCTGGCCCGGAAGAAGGCAGGCATGTCATGGCTTCAGCAAAGACTGAATTTCTGGCCGCGACAGATTCCCGAGCGTTACCATCTCCGTGCCGGTGTGGATGTTTACATCCTTGACGGGTGCTTTGCGAGCCGCAGCGATGGCTGCTTTCACGGCGAGGTATCCCATTTGCCGGGGATTTTGCACAATCAAGCCGTCGATGGCTTTGTTTCGCAGACCGTCCAAAAGATAATCAGTCGAATCAAATCCGATCAGCCGAATTTTCCCGGCCAGACCCGATTCGCGCAGTGCCCTGAGCATTCCATCGCTGGATGACTCATTGACAGCGAAAATCCCGTCAATGTGTAGTGTTTCTTTCAAAAGTTTGAGTGCTGAACGGAGCGATCTTCCCCGTGATCCGCCACCGTAGATGTCGGCAACCACTTTGAGCTTCGAGGACTCCTCTTTCAGGTAAGCCAAAAATCCTTCGCCGCGTTCGTCTGTCGACGCGCTACCCTTCACCGTGCGATAAAGGACCACGTTGCCGCGACCGCCCAGTAATTCAGATAAATGTTTTGCAGCGAGTTTCCCGGCGGAATAATTGTCCGTGGCAATGAAATTTTGGTAGATGCGAGCTGAAATTCCTGAATCCACGACAATGATCGGAATTCCCTTTTCTGCCGCTTTCTTGACTGCGGGGACTAGCCTGACCCCATCTGTCGGTGCGACTACTATCGCGTCAACATCAGAAGCCGTGTAAGCCTCGACAATGGCGATTTGCGATTCTGTATCGTCGTTGTACGCCGGGCCGCGCCATGTGAGCCGCACATTTCCGCTTTCGGCAACGGCACGATCAACTCCTTTGCGCATGAATTTCCAGAAATCCTGGTCGCCGGCTTTAGGAATGAATACGATATTAAGCGTTCTCTCCTCGGAAAATGCCGATTGTGTGGAGAGCACCAGCAAGGCAACAAGAATCGCGACGAATCTTTTCATGGTGCTTTCCCTTTTCCGTCCAGAATTATTTCTGAGGCTATCTTTTGAGCGTGGATCAAGCAGCATCTTCGGATCAAGCGTTTCTACGGTACGTCGGAGAATGCGGTCAAGACGCAAATCTGGATCGCGGTATCGGTCTATGTCCTCGTCGCCATCGTCAAGAAGCGCCTCAATCTCGACGCTTCGCTCTACACTTTGCTACAGATATTGTCAGTCACTCTTTTCGAGAAGATGCCCTTGCAGCAAGCCTTTCCGGGCAGCAACTCCAGTTCCGACAACATCACCATCAACAACCAATTGAATCTGTTCGCGTTTTAACCGGACAGCTGTGTGTGAGTATAAATATAGACTAATTTTTTCTTCGTGAAAAGCGGCTACCGGCGACGAAGTCGACCGCAATCGACAACGTCTTCTTCGCCGCGTCAAACGCCACTCCATTGATGTACCACGGGGAGGCAATACCCAGGGCGGCTTCAAACAGTTTGGCGGTCATGTCGTGGTCTCTCATGTTTCACAGGGGCGCACATCGTACCCGCGTGTTCGGTCCGGCAATCACCGCATTCGTCTCCATGGCTGGATGCACAACCCCGCGGCATCCAGCCATGGACCAGCGTATCGCCCGATTCCGCGCGTCAAGGGTCCGCTTCGCCGGGCTTCGCCCGCCCTTGACCCCCAGCCTCG
>NZ_JAPCIZ010000117.1:0-7673 GCF_027707725.1 Aeromonas sp. QDB25
CATGTTCTTCCATCCAGGCCAATTGGACCTCGTCCGTGTCTTGGAACTCGTCCACGATCATGTGGGTGATGGCGAGCCGCTTGATTGCGCCCTTGCGCAGACCAAACACCACTTCTCTGCACATCAGGTTGAAGTCGATGAGATTGCGCTCTTCCAGCACACTCAGGTAGGTGCGGGTGATGGTGGAGATGGTGTTGACGTCCATGTTCAGCTGGCGGGTTTCAAGGTCGATGGTCTGCTTGGCTTCGTCGTGCTCACCCATATAGCCGCAGGCCATCATGGCTTCGCTGACCTTGCCCTCAAACCGTCCATCCATGATGAGGTCACACTGCTTGGGCAGGGTCTTGTACTGCTCAAGGATGATGCCGTGGAAGGTGGAGACCCCAACCCGGTCGAAGTCCTTTTTACTGAGCAGCAGGCGTAGTTTATTGGCAATGCTGGTGGTGGCGGCGCGGGTGAAGGTGACCATCCAGGGCCGAGCCTTGCGGTTTTGCTCCAATAATTTCACCAGTCCCGCTATGCAGGTGGTCGATTTTCCGGACCCTGGCAGGGCGACGGTCAGGTTGTTACCGGTGCGCGACACGACCGCGTCGGCAATGATGGCTTGTTCGCTCGACAGCATGAGAAATCCTGTTCAGTTGCTAACCAGAATGCTCTAAGATGGCAATCACGGCCAATTAAATGCGTTTATGGGGGCGCTATGCTGAGCAAGATACCCGCCATCCCGTTCACTGGCAATAAAGCGAGTGGCTTGCGCTTCTGTCACTCGTGCTATGGCTTGGTGGAGTCAGCCAATGACTGCACTTGCAGTGTCTGTGGCGTTGAATTTGGCCAGCGTACTGCTTTGGTTCGACGGATTGTGGCACCGGCTCTGCTGGCCCTGTTCACCGTAGGGGTGAATGCCAGTGAGTGTCCGCAGCTCTACCTGGCTGAGCGCGAGCCCGAGATCACAGCACCCCTAGAAGGCGATTTTTATGAGTTGTGCGGGTCTGAACATGCGGTGATGCTGTCCGCACAGAATCGCACCGCGATCTATTCTGTCGAAAAGCTGACCCCGCGACAGATAAAGGGGGCCTTTGAAATCAGCCGCGGTGACCACGAGTTCTACGAGGATTACCGCTTGCCGGAAGAGGTGCGAGTGTCGTCCTTTATCTATAAACATTCGGGACTCGACCGAGGCCACCTTGCGCCAGCCGGAGACTTCAGCACCCAGGCCACCCAGCGGGAATCTTTTGCCCTCTCCAACGTGGTGCCGATGACCCCAGAAGTGAATCGTGGGATCTGGTCGGACATAGAGCAGACGGTGCGTTACATGGCCAAGAAAGGGGTAGTCAACGTGGTCACAGGGCCGATCTATCTGGGCGAGGTGAAAACCCTGCCTGGCACCATGGTCCCGATCCCGACGGCCATCTTCAAGGCAGTGTATTCACCCGGAGCAAACAGCGTTGGCGTGTACCTGGTTGCTAATGGCACCGATCAGAGTGTGGCCAAGCTGAGCCTGGCCGAATTTACCAAGCTCAGTGCGCTCGATGTCTTCCCCGGACTGCCAGATGAGATCAAGCAAATCAAGGGCGCGTTGCCGGATCCGATTATTCGATGAAAGGTAGGTTCTTCAAGGCTTTGCGAGGTCGGTCAAAGTATTTTCAGCAATGATTGATACCCTGCTGCGCGTGGTCATCCGATGGGCCACAGAGAAGCGACAGACGCCAGCCCGCAGGAATGGAGAGTCGAACAGTGATTGTCAGTGCTGCAGGAGCGCCATGAGGCTCAGGTAGCAGAGGTAGGCAAGGAGGTAGGCTTTGCAACAACAGGTTGTGCGGTTAGAGCCGCTGGATAGGCAGGCGCTGGTCGCTGCTATCAAAGACAATATGGGTTCAAGGGTTGAGTTCGCGAACGGCTGCTATCTGCATCTGGAGCCGCAATACGGCCTGCTCTGGGGCTGCACCCCCTACGGGAGGGATTGGGCGTGTCAGGCAGGCAACCAGGCGGCATCGGTCATTGCCAAGTGGGTGGCGTTCTGGAATGAGCCGCGTGACGAACATGGCATGTTGATGAACGTTGCTGACGAGCCCATCCTCGAAGCGGTTTAGACCCTCGATATAACCGCTGCCCGATCTGCGATGACTCGGGCAGTCACGTAGTCTCCACAGGGTTTCCTGGCTCGTGCAGGAAGCCCTTCATTGCTTCGGCTTTCGCGCCGTGGGTTGCAATCTTACCGAACTCGTAATCTACTGTAACAAGGCGTTAACCTTGACAGGGAGGTTCGTGTGCGCAAGCGGAAGGGATTGATAAAAGGCAATTTTGAGTTGCGGGATGTGTGCCGCTCGTTTGTGATTGGCGGCCTATGCGGGCTTGGTTGTGGGGTGATCCAGACCGGCTACAGCCCCTACATGTGGCTCTGTTTTGGTACCTGTGCCAGCGCCTGTGCGATGTCCCGAGCTGTTCACTGGAAGTTCCGGCGCTACTATCTCACCCGGCGCGTACAAGGGCTGGAGACCCACTAGGAAGTGAAAAGGGAAGCAGGGTCACTGCTTCCAATACAGGTTTGGTCTGAGTTGATGTCTGGGTATGGGAAACCCTAAAGACGTTTCCAACCTATCACGCACTAAGTGGTCCGTCCAGTGCGAGCCGCGGCTCTCCACCCTCACTCTGCAGCACGATGTTGCGACACTTCGGATAGTTGCTGCACCCTAAAAATGGCTGGCCCTTCATCGCGCCCCGTGTGCCTATTCGCGGCACCAGGAAACCTTCGCACTTCACACAGGGCTGGAGGCTGACTTCAACAGCTGCTGCACCCGCGCTCCCCGGCGCAGGCTTCTCCATGATCTCGATGGTGTGGCACTTAGGGTAAGCGCTGCACCCCCAGAAGTGTTCCCCCTCTAGCGCTCCGCGCTTGCCGACCCGTGTCACCATCGGGCTGCTGCACTTTGGACAGAGCTTCCTGACGTAACCGCTGACGTCTTTCGCGCCGCTCAGCTCGTCTTGCGGGGCCACGTTAGGCAGGTCAGTCCGGGTAAATACCGGCTCATTGGCGGCCACTGGGGCGGTGCCCGCGGTTTCCTCGCGCTGGTGTGTGGCTGGAACCGGCTTTGGTGTGGTCGCAACTCTCGACCGGCCCCGTTTGCCATGGCGAGCATTGAGGTTGGCTATGTGGGCCTTATTGGTCTTGTAGCCTGGGGTGAGTCGCTGCTTTTCGAGCTTCCTGATGCAGACCTTCACTTGTTCATCGGAGAGCAAGACCTCTTGCTTGCGCTTGACCCAAGGGACCACACCACCCTTGATCACGTTGTCTGGCATCGGGGTCTTGAACTTCGCATCGCCTAAGAACACGACCAGCGAGTGGATCTGCTCATCGGCCAGCGCCAGCACCTCTTGTATGGTCTTCACATGCAGGTAGTTCTGCCTGAGAGGATTCTGGAATCGAAATTTTTTGCGGTAAAACGTCTGGGTCCAGGTCGGTTGCTTGGCGTCACCGAAGATCCAGCCGCCCATGTTCTTGGTCTCGATCACGAACACCCCATAGGGTGACACCAGCACATGGTCTATCTGGGTGGTGCCGTTTGGTGTAGGCAGGGTGAGGTCATGGAGCAGATGGTACTTCTTGCGGTCAAGAAAAACCCGCAGGGCAAAGTTAGAGCCCATCTCAGCTAACTTCCCTTTGCCCCATGAGGTGCGCCCCACCACGATGAGGGCTGCAAAGAACAGAAAGACGAAGAGGTTGATTCCATAGCTGGCCTGAAAGGTAGTCATCAGCTGGGACAGCCGTTCCATAGGGGACGCTCCATGTAAAAAAGCCGAACCCACATCTGAGTTCGGCAACAGGTCAGGTGGCTTTGGGGTGAACCTGACGATTCGGAGTGCAAGGAGCGTTAGGCTCCCGGCACGACTTTAAAAATCAGCTCGTCGGAGGAGGTCAGCAGGGAGCGCGGTACACCCTCGACGTGGTAGTTGAAGACGACCTCATTCTCACTTTGAACCGTGTCGAGGATCTTGTAGCCCCAGTTCAGATGGGTAGTGCGATCACCGGAATCCGCCTTGAGCCTACGGTCAGTGTCCACCAATTCCCCCGGCACGTAATGGAGGTACTTCTGCCCGGCGAACCCCATATCCTCGGGGTCGGCGTTGGAAAGATTGCCACTATAACTGCCGCGCCCAAAACCAATAACGGTCATGGTCCGGGTCTGGCCGAGCCATGAGCCGACTGTGAAGTGATGTTCAGCGCAATCATCCACTATCGCTTTCACCACCACTGTGGCTTGCGCGTTGACGGTGTCGTTGAGGCCGGGCTGGATGGAGAAGTCCTTTACGGACACTACCTGATAGGCACGGTTGCACACTGTGGTGTTGGCCAGTTTGACCTGACCACCGAGCTTGGAGGTGGCCAGCCCGCTTCGTACTGTGCTGGTGGTGCCGGAAATGGACGCCATGGACTCGTACTTGCGCTTCGCCTCATCCGACAAGGCTGCACGGCTTACCGGGTTGGACGCTGCCGCGTCAGACAGCTCACCCAGGTGAGCCTTCAGGGTCATGTTCTGAGCGCTCATCTGGCCATACTCCTGGCCGGACTTCATATCGAGGTCAAAGGACATCGTTACCCGCATCTGACCGCTGTCCGCTGAGGTCACCGAGACCAGCTGGCTGTCGACAATTCCGCCTTGCACCATCTGCAGCTGTCGATCCATGCGGTTACCGTCGTCGGAGGTGACGCGGGCAAGGGTGCCGCGCTGCTGCTTGAGCGCCATGTCTTGCAGGAGTGGGGTGACCCGAGCGACCATCTGCCCGACGGTTTCGCCTGGAAGGGCGGTGGTGACGGTGTTGACTGTCACGGTTTCGGCCAGTGCCGGAAGTGCCGCTGCCATCAGGCTGATGGCCACGACAGGCAGTAAATGTCCACGTTGCATTTTCATGACTCTCGCCCTCAATGGGAGCTCCCTGCCAGTTCAAATTCCTAGTACAACATTGACCCAATATAGGCTTTGAAAAACGTTTGTCAAACGATATTGAATGGCGTTAACGGGTAAACGTATGCGTTTATGAATGGAGGGGGATCAGTTCAACGATGGTCCTGAAAGTCCCCGCAGGACTGAGATCTGTCCCAGGAGGACTTGGATGCACGCCTGGAGGGCTCAGGAACGTTGGTGCGGAGGCAAAACGGAGCAAAAAGAAGTAACGTTGTAGTAAAATGTTACTCATGTACAGGACCTTAAGCGTTGAGTCCCTTTAAAACTCCTTCCAAGGTCCTGTATATGAAATGTTACTGAACGATGAGTACGACAATAGTAGGAAAAGCTATCCGGTTGCAAAGGAAAAATAACAGAACGGTGACCGACGTAGTGAGATTGGTAGGTGGAATATAGTTACAGCTAGTCAGCTGACATTAAGGTGACCGTCATAGTCTGTTATTCAGACAAGAAAAGATCAGCTGTGGTAGCTGGGGAAAAAAATACATCACAGTTCAATTTAAAGTGAATTTTATCGCCAAAGCATTTATAATCGCACCTTAACAACAACCTCTCCCAATTATTATTTTGAGCATTGCATAGAGCAATGCTGTGTTTATTTACGGCTTAAGTGAGGACGCTATGAACGAGTTTCTGAAAACACTCCTTAATATTCGCAGTCTGCGTGCTTCACTGCGCGAGTTATCATTCGAGCAGTTGGAAGAAGCGAAAGCAAAATTTGATTCGGTCTATCAGGAGCAATTGGACGAGATCAACAAAGCTCGTGAATTGGCAGAAGAGCGCAAGCGTAAAGTCAGTGAATTTGTCAGCCTGCTCGCAGATGCTGGAATAAATCCGCATGAACTGCTGGCCGAAGCAGAAGCTGTCGGAACGAAAGCCCCTCGTGGCCCGCGTATGCCACGCGAACCGAAATATCAGTATGAAGAAAATGGTGTCGTTAAAACCTGGACCGGCCAGGGCAGAACGCCGAAAGCCATTGCCGATCAGCTGGCAGAAGGCTTCGACCTGAGCGACTTCCTGATCAAGTAGTCGACTGCAAGAGACAAACAGAACCGCCTTCGATGGCGGTTTTGTTGTTTCTGCGACCGATCACGGTAAAGAGCCGGTGGTCGGGAGCCTTGACCCAGGCCAAATGAGCGGGTGTTTTAGGGTCTTCATAAATTTTTGTAAAAGTGTCAAACCCAGTGCTGGTGCGGTCTGGCGGCTAGGCAATTTAACATATTATCGGGGGTGACGCGGTGAGGCTTTTGACGGGCTTTAGAGCCACCACATGACAGACGTCCCCCTGCTGGCCATAATGGGGCTGGCCGACCGGAGCTGGTGGCCGTCACGACTATATAAAGGAAGAGGATGGATCGCAGATGTTGGGATTGCGCGTGGAGTACCCGATAGCACGAGGTGAGTATTCGACCGGGGTGGTGATTGCTCACGATCCGGTGAGTGATGATGTGAAGGTGCAGGATGAGGTCGATGGTGAGGTCTATCGTGGCTCTGCCGACCAGATCACTGTGCTCACTGATTGATGGTACACGGCAGCGGCTGACCCGATCCGTCGCTGCACACAATTTCCGACCAAGACACTGGCATCCCCGAGCCGGTCACGCATTTTTCCCCTGAACGTCCACCTGCAGACTCGCTGGAAGCCTTCCGCTCGCTAAGTCCCCCTCACTGTTCGAAAACCCAGCAAATGAGTCCGGCTCTGGACGAGAACTCTCGATGAGATATAATAGGAATTATATCTCATCGAGACCCAGGAGCAGGATATGGCCATCCATCTACGTTGCGCATTTGACACCTACTACTTAGGTGATACAGCAATCATGCTGATCGACCGAAGCGAGCCGTTCTTCGCTTCGGTGACCAATGATGCCGACCAGGTGATCCCCTGGCTGGAGCAGAACGTCGATGGTGGGATTGGCCAGCGGAAGGTTTACTACCGTGATACCGATGGCCGCTATGACGAATTGTTGGTCAAAAATGGCCAGTTTGACGGCTTCAAAGCCTGCACCGCCAGTCAACAGACCCATTTCAGAAACTTTTATTACGCCAGTCCAGCTACGTTATGACCGCCTTGGTGACATCCCACTCCCTGCTCCCGCCCGCTGGTGTCGCGGGCCCGGTGCAACTCGACACTCAAGCGCTACGTCCGGATGACCTGTCGGAGCTGATGCGTCAGGGACGGTTGCGCGGAATACGGATAGAAGAAGACCCGCGGATCCAAGAAGCCATGAGCCGCTTTAGGCAGGAATTTCTGGATTCGCAGGACGCTTACTCACCCCGAACCGTCATGCAACTGCGCTCGATGTGGGGTCAGTTTGACGAGTGGTGCATTGCAAATGAGCTGCAGTCTTGCCCTGCAGAATTGGAAACCGTAAAGCGTTATCTCTCACTTAGAGCGGAGGACAAGCACCGCAACACCCTGGCGATGGACAACTGGGCCATTGGCAAGATCCACCGAGAGAGTGGCTGCCCGGATCCGACCATCGACACCAGTGTGAAGAAATTGCTGAAGGCCCTGACACGCAAGAAGATCATAGCCGATGAAGGCATCAAGCAGGCGTCCCCTTTACGGGAATGTTACCTGGACGAATTGGAACATCGGTGGTCTCGCAGTCCACTGCTGGCCGACAAGCGGGACATCGCCATCTTGATGGTTGCCTATGAGTCGATGCTGCGGGTATCGGAACTGGCCCGCATTAAGCTCTGCCACTT
>NZ_JAPCIZ010000118.1:0-7577 GCF_027707725.1 Aeromonas sp. QDB25
CTGGGGCGCCCTCTGGGAAGGTTGGGAAGCCCTGCAAAGTAAACTGGATGGCTTTCTTGCCGCCAAGGATCTGATGGCGCAGGGGATCAAGATCTGATCAAGAGACAGCGTATGAGATGACCAATATCTTGTGAGTGAATCTTCTCTGTCAATTTTTCATTCGCTGCGTTCCATAATGCAGCACTGCTGTTGATTTTATTATCCATTTCCCTTTACTCTTTAATTTTAATATCCCGAAAGGCAAATATTTTAATTATTGTGTATGCCTACCAAGCAACCTCATGCAACCTCATGAGCAGTTATTTCGTTATTGCACGTGATCTAAGTATCTGAATGATAATAATGTATTGCAAAAACACATTTTTTGTGATTTCGATCACGTGTATATGTCAAACATGTGCCTAACCTAAATCAGCTCTGACAATCTACTGCTCAAGTACCAGACTAGTCGGCTATAAAAACAATATTGCCATTAAATGATGGCGCAGAGCATTGAATAAAGTAAGCTACCGCCCCTGAGTTACAGCTCCCAGTACGCTCGCAGTCGATATATTGTTTAGTTTGCCAAAGATTTATGACCGTTCTGATCCTGCACACCTTTGCAAACAAGACAGCGAGACGCTCGTTATGCTTACTTTATGGTTATAACCATGATCATGTTGAGCCTATTAAGCGCAAGAAGATACAAGATTAATTTTGAATCGGCGGGGCGATTTTACCTATGCTTTGCTCAAAAGGGTAGTCAATCTGGTCTAATCAGTTTTTGATCGCTCAAAAAACAACCAGATGTTAAATTGAAAAGATGTCTGATGAGGCGCGTAATAATAGAACATCATTGATTTTCAATATAAAAATCGATGTTGTGTGTAGGAAGTGGAACCACATTGTCTGTTGGCAGATCACGTTGTTTAGCAAGCCACACCAGGTCACAGATACCGTCTGTTGGTTCAAACGCAGCAGGGGCGTGCATCAGAATGTCGCGTACTTTCTGTTGATCAAAGTGGTGACAGGCGTCATCCAGCGAGGCCAGCAAGGGACGCAGCCTTGACCAGGGGAGCCAGCATTCTTGCGCCACCATGATCCTGGGATGTTCTGTACCTCTAGCATCATCCCCAATCAACAATTCTTCATAGAGTTTTTCACCTGGCCGCAACCCCGTCACCTCAATAGCAATGTCGCCATCGGGCCGAAGTTCATCGCGAAGCGTCAGGCCGCTAAGACGGATCATACGTTTTGCAAGCTCCATGATCCGGACTGGCTGCCCCATATCGAGCACAAAAACATCGCCCCCCTTCCCCATCGCGCCCGCCTGGATAACCAACTGGGCCGCCTCCGGTATTGTCATGAAGTAGCGTATGATATCGGGATGAGTCAGAGTAATAGGCCCACCTTTGTCTATCTGTTGTCTGAACAGTGGCACCACTGAGCCGGAAGATCCGAGCACATTACCAAAGCGCACCATACAAAAACGGGTTTTGTGCTTTTCACGGGTCAAGGCTTGCAGGATAAGCTCGGCCAAGCGCTTGCTGGCCCCCATGGTGTTGGTTGGGCGTACCGCTTTGTCAGTGGATATCAGTACAAAGGTTTCAACTTCCGCTTCAACGGCTGCTTGAGCGGCATAAAGAGTGCCAAATACATTATTGCGCACCCCTTCTATGATATTGAACTCGACCAAGGGCACATGCTTGTAAGCGGCAGTATGGTAGATAGTCTGGATCCGAAAGCTCTGCATCACCGTCTTGAGGCGGTGCTGGCGCTGCACCGAGCCCAGTAATGGAGCCAGCTCTGTTTCAATTCCCTCACGTTCGCACTGTTCACGCAAGTTTTTGTGTAAGACATAGAGGGCGTATTCAGACAGTTCAAACAGAACCAAGGTGGATGGCCGACACCGCAAGATCTGGCGACAGAGCTCCGATCCAATGGAGCCCCCAGCCCCCGTCACCATGACCGCTTTGCCTGTGATGTTGGCTTCCATCAATGTCGTCACCGGCTCTACCGGGTCTCTACCCAACAGATCGTCGATGGAGACTTCATTAAGCTGATCAATACGGGCAGAGCCATTGACCAGATCGGCCATACCCGGGATAGACAGCACTTCACAAGATAGTGGCTCTAGTGCATTGATCACTTCCTGACGACGAGCCCTGGTGCTGCTTGGCATGGCTAACAGGATCTTCTTCACCCCATGGTGATCAATCAGGGTGGGGAGCTGAGCACTGTTGTACACGGTACATCCCTGAATAACGCATCCTTGTTTGGCAGGATCATCATCCACAAAGGCAACTGGGTAAAACTCATTGCCTTGCAACAAAGCCACTTGCAACTGCCGCCCCGAGGAACCCGCACCGTAGATCAGAACCTGTGTACGCGCCAAACGAGTAGTATTCAACAGTGCCCGAAAGAACAACCGCACACCACCGACCATCAACACCAAAAATGAGAGATAGATGACCGATACGGTTCTGGGCAGGAAGATATCGAAGTAAAACGCAGAGATAACAAAAAAGCTCGTTGAAACAAATGCACCTAATGAGATTGTCCAGAGCACTCGAAAGCTAACATATCGCAAGATTGCACGATACAAACCCAGCCGAACAAAGACACTAATGCTTAGAACAATAATCGCACACAAAAGGGCCCAATGATGGGGGCTTGCGATTGGCCAGCTATGTTCAAGCCTGATCCAATATGCCCCCCAATATGCCAGAGTAATCAATAACGTATCTACTGAGACAGATATTGCTCGTTTGCTGGCTCGTGACAAGGAACCAAGGCAGGTAAGTAACCAGCTACCCCCCGGCAAAAAATCTGTGCTCATTCAGGTACTCCAGCCTTTAGGTAAAATGCGAGATAAGTTAGCGGTAAGTAGGCAATAATCAGACCCAACATGCCATCAAGCGCCCCCCCTACAATCATGGCAGCAATAGGTGCAAGCCATAGGACATTTATCAAGAGCACCATCAGTGTCACATTGCGATGACTTTTCCAGTGCCTTGCAAGATATTGGTAGGCATGAGTTCGATGAGCATCACTCAAGTGACATTTGAGACGATAGCGATTCAGTAAAGTCCAGGTAGCATCAACGACAAAGACGCCGAGCATGACAAGCCACGCCCACAGGAATTGGGGGGCGAAACTTGCATCAAGCAACATCAGGGATGAGAGCATCATACCAAGGAAGCCACTGCCCCCATCTCCCATGAAGATCTTGGCCAGTGGAAAATTCCAGCACAAAAAGCCAGCAACAGAAGCCCCCAGCAACAGGGTCAAACTTGCAAACGGCCACTCACCTCCAAAAAGGTAATGCAGTAACGCCATGACGATACAGACAGTCACGGCCTCACCGGCAGCTAGGCCATCGATGCCATCCATGAAGTTGTAAAGATTGATAAACCAGATCACACCTAACCATGCCAGCGCATAACCAAACCAGGCAAGATTTAGCTGCCACCCAAAGAAGGTCAGCTCTGGCAATCCATCAACAGCTAATACAACCAATGCAGCAGAAAGACTCTGGACAATTAAACGAGTTTTTGGCTCAAGAGACAGGTGATCATCGATAAAACCAACTAGTGCGATGCCCAGTGCTGCAATCCATATCAATAGCAAGCTTCCATAAGATACCCCATACAAATCCGACACCTGGCTCACGACGAGAAAAGGAGAAGCCAACAGAAATGTAGCGACAATCGCCATGCCTCCGCCTCTCGGCGTAGGGATATAATGTGAGCTGCGATGATTGGGTTGGTCAAGAAGACGGCTCTGACCATAGCGCTTAAGTAAGCCTGTCATGATAATGGAGAAAAACAAACATAAAACTAGAAGTAACGGAAATGTCAGCATCACAAACTACTCATATTTGGAAGATGCCATCAGGGATAAAGCCTGAGAAAACGTATAAGGAGCCGACCATTGTAGCTGCCTCTGAGCCTTGCCCGTATCCATTTCTAGAGAGCCATAAATCCGCTGCAATTTGGCATCAATCCCAAAGCAACGGCCAATCCCTCTTACCAGAATTGATGGAATATAAAACAGTCGAGAAGGGACACCTTCAGCATCAGCAATAGCAATCAGCATTTCAGATGTCGAAACAGGAACTGGATCTGCGACCAAAAAAATCTGATTCACGGTAGCAGGATGATCTATCGCACGAGCAATGAAATCGCATAAATTGGGTAATGCCAATAAACTCCGTGCATTTTTCAAACGGGCAAAGGGGAGTGGAAAACCGGTATGCACCATCTTTAACATGCTGGCAAAATTAGCCTTCACACCCTTACCATAAATAAGAGGAGGCCGGATAATGGTGACAGCCATACCACACTTCTTAGCAAGTGCCATCAGCCCTTGCTCTGCATCATATTTTGAGCGGCCATAAGGGTCTTGTGGTGGATTCTGGACATGTTCATTAAACGGCTTACCGGGCTCAGTCTGCTCACCATTTACTTTAATCGAGCTAATAAATATGAAGCGCTTAACACCAGCATCTGCGGCCTGGTTTGCGAGATTTAATGTGCCAATTGTGTTTACCGCTCGAAACGCTGTTAGAGGATCTGCTTCCTTATCAGACATCACATGCACCCTGGCGGCACAGTGAATGACAACATCCACCTGTTGTAATTGGGTTGTCCAGTTTGCATCTGCTGTCAAAGAGGGAGCGTTGATGTGATACGAAACAAGCGGGTGACTTCGCACCGCACCTTTCACATTCACACCCAGACTCAGCAGGTGTTCACAGACCGCCTTGCCAACAAATCCGTTGGCGCCTGTTACCAAGACTGTACTTTTGATATCTGACATTACCACCAACGCCAACCGTGAATATTGAAGAAAGTCACCATAGAGCGCCCAAACATCCAGATATGCCGCCAACCTTTGCGCGATGCATGACCACCATGATGAACAACCTTCACCTGAGGGACATAGGCAATCCGGCATATCCTCCCTGCACGTAAACTGATGTCAAAATCTTCAAAATAGAGAAAAAAGCGAGGGTCAAACCCTTCGAGCTGCTGCAATACATCTGTGCGAAACAGCATAAAACAACCACTGACAATGGGTGGGTCCCACAGCACATCATGATTGTTGAGCTGATCTGCCATCTCATATTTCGCCAAGCGCGTCTGAAATAACCTTTTCACAAAAGCAGGAGCAAAACCACGCAGCAATAAATCAAATACAGTTGGATAACCTTTGCAAAGCCGTTGTACCTCACCATCTGCCCATGTCGCGAATGGCGTCAATAATCCGCACTCCGGATGTAGCTCCATAAACTCGAGCGCATTTTTCAGTGCATCTGGGGCAACTTCCAAGTCGGGATTGAGGATAAGGTGGTAATTTCCTTGCGTCAAACAACTATTATGTCCATCCCCATAACCTACGTTCATACCATCATGATGGTAATTTATCACAATATTCTTAGCTACTATCGCCAACAAACTACCGACTTCATCTGAGGATGTTACAGAGTTATCTCTCACATGAATTTCTACATTATATGATGTCAGTTTAGAAGCTTTAACAATATTAAAAAGAGTTCTATTTAAAAGCTCTATATCAACATTAAAGATGACAACACTGATAGCAACAATTTTTTTTGACATGGCTCATTGACTTCGTTTCGGCAAAAGCGAGCGATTTCTCTTTCACCATGTATAAAACATGAATTTTTTCATTTATGCATAAAACGAATATAAAAACATACAAAAAAACCAAATTTAATTATAACAAGTCATTTGCTTAACCATAAAACACCTAAAAATATGATGGCAGTCATAAACACTAAGATGTATGACACTAATAAAAAGTTCATACTAGAAATAGTTCATGACCACCACCATTACAGTAAAGTTTTATTCACGCTCAATAAGCAAATCTAACCTTTGGAATGACTCACTCCAAGGCCATTCTGTAGCAGTCTTTGCTCCATGCTTTAAGAGCATATTATACAAAGCATCATCATTGATAAGCCGTTCAACGGCTTGTTTCGCTGCTTTGACATCGAGTAGTTCAACTGCTATTGCATTATAACCATCGATAATGTACTCGTCCCAACCTGTCACTTTACCTACAACAGGAACACATCCACAGCCCATAGCTTCAAGCGGGGGACCAAAGAAGCCTTCAATTCTGCTCATTTTGATAAAAATATCACAAGAGCTATAGATAGATGGCATCATGCTCATAGGCACTTTTTCAAAAAAGTGATCATATCTCCATCCACTTTTAGGCTTACCAGCACTACTTACAATCCATATTTCACAATCAAGGTCTTTTACTGCATTATATGCATCTTCCACTGCCTTAAATGGAATATCAATAGGTCCTTCGATTAAAACACGCTTTTTAGTGCCTTTGGGAATGAATGGCTCAACGGGCTTAAAGAGTAATTGGTCAAGGCCGTTTGGCACATAAAAAGCTGAACGCTGGAACTCAGAATGGAACATATTCTGAATCCAAAACGCCTCGGTAAAATATTCATATTCTTTATCATAACCAGATGAAATAAGTTCTTGAACTCCTTTCTCATCAATAAATCGGCGTTCATCAGACTGTACAAAATATAATTTACGGCGTGATGAGATACGGCTTAAATATGGCTCTGTATTCCATGCTGTAGCAATTAGCAAATCAATATTTTTAATGACGTCGCCGTTGCCAATCTGATAAACAGGAACACTATTTTCCATCCAAGATATATTATTTTCTTCCGATAGACAAATAAATGAAACATCATGACCACGAGAAAGCAAATAATTGGCATGCTTGATAATAATTGCCAGTCCACCAGAGATTCCGAGGCCAGCTACAATCCAACATATTTTTTGTGGGCGAGATACCTTGGTATTGTATTGTTTTAATAGCTCTCGATACCAAACATCATCTCCTTTTTGAGAATGGAAATTCAGTTCATTATTACCTGCATGTAATCTAAGTGAAACAAGAACATCAGGGAGAGACTTCAATCTATAGTTATAGTAATTCAGCCTAGCCCATAACTCATGATCCTCTCTATATTTCATATTTCTATTGATGCATCCAACAGCCATAAGAGCATCCCGTCTTACCATTACTGTGCTCTGACATGGAATACAATTTTCAAGGTGCTCTTTAAGCGTTCCATCTGGGCTATGCACAATCATCCCATCTTCTATACCAGAAATTTGACGAGATCCATCAACAATAGCTCTCCAAGAGCCATACACCCCAGAATATGAAGAGTTATTACTTAAAAAAGAAACTGAAAGTTCTAAGCGATTATTAGATGCGATATCATCACTATCTAAAAAAGCAATATATTCACCCTGTGCTTCTAAAATTCCCTTATTGCGCCCTCTAACCGCATTTCCAGATGAACGTGGGTATTTATAAATTTTCACACGCTCATCATTTCTATATTGCTCGACTACTTGAAGCGTCTCGTCTGGTGAACCATCACAGACAAGAATTAGCTCTATATTTTTATATGTTCGCGAATTCAACTCCGAAGTGCAACACCCGCCAAATCAAGCAACCTGTCGTAGTTCATCAAACACGATCTGCGGTTGCCTGAAATCCAAACATTTGCGCGGTCTAAG
>NZ_JAPCIZ010000119.1:0-7495 GCF_027707725.1 Aeromonas sp. QDB25
ACCTTAGACCGCGCAAATGTTTGGATTTCAGGCAACCGCAGATCGTGTTTGATGAACTACGACAGGTTGCTTGATTTGGCGGGTGTTGCACTTCGGAGTTGAATTCGCGCCGTTTTTGTTTATATAGCGCCATCATATCTATATAGTTAATTAAAAGTTCATGGGGGTACATATGGTCAAGTTATCTTCAGAATTAATGAGCCTCTTCAAAATAACAAATGATGATGTTTCTATATATTTAGAAAACAATGCTGGATTTTATGGTTTACATGAATCGAGAATAAGCAGCTTACTTTTCTCACAGTTAACCGATGCAATAAAAAATAGAAAATTTAGCTCCTTTGCAGTTACTGATTTAATGCAGGCGATTGACGGTGTAAACCATCGACATGTCGTAGAAAACAGATTCAAACATCCTCCATTGCAAGGGTTTTATAAATCCCATTTTATAACCCCCGCATTTATCATGAAAAATATAATAAATGAATGGGGGCTGAATTTCGAAAACAGCAAAAAATTTGATGCCCTTTGCAAAAAGATAATTGCAGAAGAGGAAATAAATCCATCAAAGCATGGATGGCAAGATCGATTCGCACATGAGTTTGTCATTGAAGGTTATAAAAACAGAGCCAACAAGAACAACCTTACGGGTGAATGGTTGATTTATTCAAAGTATAAAGGAATGAATATTTTTCTATGCTTGGCAACTCACTCTTCCACGACTCAAGACGATTTACTCATATATGAAATGATGACGTACTTTTGCACGAAAGAGTTTCCATTTCTATTCAGCTCGTAGGTTCGATTAGCCGTCAGGCGTAATCGGATGTTCGCATACATGGATTCTCCCGCCATAACGGCCAACCGATTTCCCCCTACGGCTGGCCGCCCCTGAATCACGGCAACAACTGTAATCAAAACCTCTCGATTGTCCGATTACGCTGCGCTAATCGAACCTACAGGGGGGTGATGAGCTGTTATCATTTGAGACAGTGCCCAGCGCCGCCACGCCCAAGAGGAACGTCATGGATATACCAGCCGCCCCGTCCTCCACCCTCTGCCAGCAGTGTCATGAGCAGGTGGATCTCGACTTCGATTTCACCATGGCCTTCCAGCCCATCGTCGATTGCAGCCAGCGCACCCTCTTCGGCTATGAGGCCCTGGTGCGGGGGCTCAACAACGAGTCGGCGCAGAGCGTGATTGACCGGGTCAACGACGACAACCGCTACCGCTTCGATCAGCTGTGCCGGATCAAGGCCATCGCGCTGGCGGCACGGCTCGGGATGAAGGGGATGCTGAGCATCAACTTCCTGCCCAATGCGGTCTATCGCCCGGAGCGCTGCATCCGCACCACGTTGCAGGCGGCCCGCGAGCATCTCTTTCCCATCGAGCAGATCATATTCGAGCTGACCGAGGTGGAGCAGGTGCTGGATAACCGCCACATTCGCGGCATCGTCGATCACTATCAGGCGCTCGGCTTCAAGACGGCGATCGATGACTTTGGCGCCGGTTACTCGGGCCTGAGTCTGCTGGCCGATTTTCGCCCCGACATCGTCAAACTCGATATGCACCTGCTGCGCGGCATCGACCATGACCCGACCCGGCAAGCCATCGTTCGCCACTCTCTGGCGCTGTTTACGGAGTTGCAGATCACCCCGCTGGCGGAAGGGGTCGAGACCCGCGACGAGATGGCCTGCCTGCGGGAGATGGGCGTCAGCCTGATGCAGGGCTATCTGTTTGCCCGCCCCGGCTTCGAAACCCTGCCCGAGGTGGATTTCGCCAGCCTGTGAGCGGCGCTGGCCATCTCCCTTGGTTGGCGTTCATTCGGGCAAGGCGGGACGGGAGGCGGCCCGGAGGGTATCCACGGGCGGGCGGCAGAAAGCGCTGGACCGGGCAACCCCCTGGGCTAGGATAGGACTGTCACCCTTTGCAACCACCGCTCTGACAGGGACACCATGGCGCAGGTTTCAGGATACCGCTTCTTCGCTCTTTCACTGCTCTTGCTGCTGGCCTTCCAGGTATGGGGGGCGCAAGGCAGGGGCAACATCACACTGGTGAGCTCCCTTGAAACCAGGGAGTCCCCCTATGGTCGCTGGCTCGATCTCATCTATCGGGATGCGTTCGCCCGCCTGGGCTATGACTTCCAGTACCAGGGCTACCCCGGGGGACGGGCCCCCCTGCTGGCAGAGCAGGGACAGGTCGATGGCGAGATCCACCGCGCCGCCAGCTACCAGCAGCAGACCCGCACCCTCCAGCGCGTGCCCGAGCCCCATTTCGCCGTCTCCTATCAGGCCTATGCCCACCAGCCCGGGATCCAGTTGCAGGGGTGGCACAGCCTGCAGGGCACCGGTTATCGGGTCGAGTTTCGCCGTGGCGCCAAGCTGCCGGAGATGATGCTGGGCAAGGTGGTGGCACCGGACCGGCTCTTTGCCATCGCCACCGCCGAGCAGGGGATGGGCAAGCTGCTCAAGGGGCGCAGTGACCTCTATGTGGAGCAGACCCTGATTGCCAGCCAGACCCTGGCCGCCCTGACGCGCCAGGACCCGGGCTATGCCGGCATCTACTCCGCCGGGGTGATGGAGCTGGCCGATTCTTACGTCTATCTGCACGAACGGCATCAGGATCTGCTGGCCCCCCTTGCCAGCGTGATCCGGCAAATGAAGCAGGACGGCACGGTGGCGCGCTATGAGCAGCAGGCCATGGCGGCTGGGGGCACCAGCCAACCTTAACGTCCTCTTTTTCCGCACGCCTTCCCGCGCCCTGACCATGCAGGAGACCCGGGGCGATCAATTCTGTCGCAGACTCATGGCCGCAGCGGGCACCCTGTTCGTCAACACCACGTTGACAAAAACGCCCCCTGTATCAGGGAACTCGCCATATAAAACCCCATCGACCTTGTGTTCATCTGGCTTGCGGCCAAAAGGCACCATGTCCGTCTGTGCATACCCCAAATCTTGCAACATCCCCCACTCCGACCGCCTCATCATTTCGATGGAGTCGCGTCATCGTTCAGGCATATCTTCCCCTCGAGGCCCGTGCCAGGGCCCGATCACAGGAGCAATACATAATGAAAAAAGCAGTAACGGCCGCCTTGCTGGCCATGATGATGGCGGCCTCGGTTCAGGCGGCAGACAAGGTGACCACGGTGCCGGTGCACTTCGCCAAAGGCGCGCACAGCGCCAAGGTTGACGGCACCTTCTCCGGTTATGACACCATCAACTACACCCTGGGCGCCAAAGAAGGCCAGACCATGACGGTCGCCATCACCGGCAGCACCAATGCCAACTTCAACGTCTTCGCACCGGGCGCCATCCCGGGTCAGGCCGAGGCACTGGGCGGCGGCAACGTGGACACAAAATGGCAAGGCACCCTGCCCAAGTCGGGCAAGTACCTGATCCAGGTCTACCAGATGCGCGCCACCGCCCGTAAAGGCGCCAAGGTCCCCCACTCCCTGTCGGTCGGCATTCAGTAACCGACGCCAATATTGCCTGTGTGACAAGCAAGAAGGAGCCCATGAGGCTCCTTCTTTGTCATTGTGTGCTGGCACTGCGACCCGGGTAACGGCTCAGCCCTTGTAGGCGGGCAGCAGGTCCACCATGTTGAGCAGGTGGAAGGCGGCGGTCAGCACGCCGAACAGGATCACCAGGACGATCATGAAGAGGCCGCCGGGGGCGCGGAAACCCTCGCCACCTTCTTCGCGCCGGGCCGCCCGCACCTTCCAGGCCAGCAGGGGCGGGATGATGCAGGTCCACAGGGTCGCTACGGCGCCCGCATAGCCGATGGCCACCAGGAAACCGAACGGGAACAGCAAGGAGAGCACCAGGGGCGGCAGGAAGGTCACCGCCCAGGACTTGGCGCGGCCACCCCGGCTGTTGTCGAACTTGAACAGATCCGCCAGGTAGTCGAACACCCCGAGCCCCACCCCGATGAAGGAGGAGAGGATGGCCGCCATGGAGAAGGCGTTGAGGGCGCTGGCCACCGCCTTGGACTCGATCACCGAACCGAGAGCCTTGAGCAGGGCATCCACGTTGCCCCCCTCTGCGATCACCGGGCCGAACTCGCTGCGGGGCAGGTTACCAAAGACGCTCACCAGCCAGATGAGGTAAAACGCGAGTGCGATCAGGGTGCCCCCCAGAATGGCGCGGCTGGCACGGCGCTCTTCACCGTAGTAGGCGCGCATGGAGGAGACCGAATGGTGGTAGCCGAACGAGGTGAGCGCCACCGGCAGCATCACCAGCGTAGCTCACTTCGCTGCCCACCCGGTCGAGCAGCAGATCGAGGCGCACGTTCATCGACAGGCCCGAGATGCCGAAGGCAAAGCTCAGCCCCATCAGGATCACCAGCAACACCGAGATGCGGTCCACCGCCCGGGTGGAGTGCCACACCAGCAGGGAGAAGGCCAGGGTAAAGAGCACGGACGCCCACTGGCTGCCCATCCCCGTCATGCCGTCGATGATGAGACCGGCCGAGGTGATGTAGGCATAGAGCAGGATGCCGCCGACGAAATAAACGCTGAGATTGTTGAGGGCGTTGACCTTCTCCCCCAGCAGATCCCGGGTCACGGTATCGAAAGAGACGCGCAGGGGATAGCCCCGATAGGACTCCAGCAGCATCCAACCGGAGACCGTCATCACCACCATGGTCAGTGCCACCGCGAGCATGGACCAGAGGGTCCAGGCGCCCGCCCCCGCACTCGGCAGCCCCAGCATGCCGGCCCCCACACAGACGCCGGCAATGATGCATGCCCCGCCCACCAACGATGGTTTCTGTTCCATTACTCCCCCAAACGGATTGTCGACTGGTCACGGCACACCGCCGTGCTTCTCCTGCGTTCGCCACTGCTGGCGCCGGGGGACTTTACCCTGCATGCCTTCGGGTATCAAATCCGGAGGGAAAATGGGGGGAAACGGGCCGGATCCTGCGCCCCATCCGTGGAATATGCTCGGGATGGGGCCAGGTTCAGCACACCAGGGTCAGCCGGTGTAGACGGGCAGCAGACCCGCCATGGCCATCAGGTGGAAGATGGCGGTAAGCACCCCGAAGACGATGACGGCCACCACCATGGGCTGGCCGCCGGGGGCCTTGAACCCCGCCTCGTCCGGGGCCAGCTCCCGGGACTTCTTCGCCAGCAGGGCAGGGATGATGCAGGCCCAGACGGTCGCCGCAGCCCCGGCATAGCCGATGGCCACCACGAAGCCGAACGGGAAGATCAGGGAGAGCGCCAGGGGGGGCAGGAAGGTCACCGCCCAGGATTTGGCCCGCCCCCGGCGGCTGTTGTCGAACCGGAACAGATCCGCCAGATAGTCGAACACCCCGAGCCCCACCCCGATGAAGGAGGAGAGGATGGCCGCCATGGAGAAGAGGTTGATGGCCTGGGAGACCTGCCTGGACTCTATCACCGAGGCCAGCGCCCCGAGCAGCACATCCACGTCGCCCCCCTTGGCGATGACGGGGCCGAAGGCGGGACGAGGCAGGTTGCCGAAGATGCTGAGCAGCCACAGCAGATAGAGCGCCAGGGCGATCAGGGTGCCCCCCAGGATCGCCTGCCTGGCTTTCTGCTCCTCACCGTAATAGGCGCGCATCGATGCCACCGAATGGTGATAGCCAAACGAGGTGAGCGCCACCGGCAACATGGCCAGGGCGTAAGGGGCGCGGCCCAGCTCCTCGGCAAAGGAGTTGAACAGCTTGGCGGTGTCGACCTTGCTGGCAAGCCCGGAGACCCCGAACACGAAGCTCAGCACCATAAAGACGATCAGGACGACCGAAATCCTGTCCACCGCCCGGGTCGAATGCCAGACAAACCAGGAGAACACCAGCACAAACAACACCGAGGCCAGCTGGCTATTGATGCCCAGCAGGCCGCCCAGGATGAGACCCGACGAGGTGATATAGGCATAGAGCAAAATGCCGCCCACGAAATAGACGGTGAGGTTGTTGAAGAGATTGATCCTGCGACCGAGCAGATCCTTGGTCACCGAGTTGAAGGAGGCAGTCAATGCGTAGGGTTTCAGGGCTTCCAGCAGCATCCAGCCTGAAACCGTCATGATGACCATGGTGAGAATGATGGCGAGGGTTGACCAGCTGGTCCAGGCCCCGGCTCCCGCGCTCGGCAGCCCCAGCATGCCGGCACCGACACAGACGCTGGCAATGATGCAGGCCCCTCCGATGACGGACGGTGTTGATGTCATGTGTGTCACTCCAAATCTTTCACAGAGCAGTGAAAAAAAAGGGCACAGAAAAATCTGTGCCCCTGACTCGTTATGCTTCTATCAATTTTTTCTGCGTCTTGCCGGCTGACGGGTCGTTATGCTCGACCTCTTTCAGTCTGGCGGTGAAGTGGCGCAGCACGGCCGGCTCGTAAATGAAGTCGAGCCCCTTCACCCGGTGGGCGTTCTTCTTCACCTCGCCGAAGGCCTCGATGACAAAGTCCATGTGGGTCTGGGTATAGGTGGCACGGGGAATGGTCAGGCGCAGCAGCTCCGCCGGGCAGGGGTGCTGCTTGCCGGTGGCGGGGTCGCGCCCCAGCAGCAGGGAACCTATCTCCACCGCCCGGATGCCGGCGACCTTGTAGAGCTCGCAGGCCAGGGCGTGGGCCGGGAACTGATCCGCCGGGATGTGGGGCAGCAGCTTGCCCGCATCCACGAAGGCCGCATGGCCCCCTGCCTGCTGGCACACCACGCCGATGGCCTCCAGCCCGTCCACCAGGTACTGCACCTGGCCGATGCGATAGGCCAGCCAGTCCTGGCGCATGCCGTCCCGCAGGCCCACCGCCAGGCGCTCCATGGCGCCCCCTTCCAGGCCGCCATAGGTCGGGAAGCCCTCCTGCACCACGCACAGGGTGCGGCACTCGGTGTAGACGTCCAGCATGCTGTCATCCTTGAAGCACAGCAGCCCCCCCATCTGCACCATGGCATCCTTCTTCGCCGACATGGCGAGGCCGTCGGCGTACTTGTAGGACTCCCTGGTGATCTCCTCGATGGTCCAGTTCGCGTAGCCGGGCTCCCGCTGCTGGATGAAGTAGGCATTCTCGGCGAAGCGGGCGGAGTCCATGATGACCGGGATGTCGTACTTTCTGGCGATCTCGTACACCGCCTTCAGGTTGGCAATGGAGACCGGCTGCCCCCCGGCGGAGTTGCAGGTGATGGTGCTGACGATGTAGGGCACGTTGGCGGGGCCCGCCTCCAGGATGGCCTCTTCCAGCTTCACCAGATCGAAGTTGCCCTTGAAGTCGGCGGTGACCGAGGTATCGAACGCCTCCCTGGTGTAGACGTTCTTCGCCACGCAGCAGTTGATCTGGGTGTGGCCCTGGGTGGTGTCGAAGAAGTAGTTGGAGAGGGCCACCATCTTCTTGCGATCCAGCCCCTTCTCCTGCTCCCGCTTCTTGGGAAGGTGCGAACAAGTCCCTGATATGAGATCATGTTTGTCATCTGGAGCCATGGAACAGGGTTCATCATGAGTCATCAACTTACCTTCGCCGACAGTGAATTCAGCAGTA
>NZ_JAPCIZ010000120.1:0-7202 GCF_027707725.1 Aeromonas sp. QDB25
ATATGATGCACGGCGACAGCAGGGTGATGGTGGTGGTGTGTTTGGAGACAGCCAGTTTACCAGCACCCTGTCTGTCAACTTCCACTTCCCCAAGATCCCGCGAAGAACCTAAAATTAAACATGACGAGCGTCTCGAAATGACGCAGGATACGCAGGATACGCAGGCACGGCTCCTGCGCGACAGAAATGCTATGAAAACAGGGCTGCCTTTGATAGCCTGTCTTTATATGTCAATTTTATTTCAAGCCACAATTTGACCATCCTAGACCGGAGCAATGTCACTTCCGTGCGGTAGCTTTTTTCTTTTTTTCCTTTTGAGATAATCTATTCCCGTGTACAGTTTCAGTACAGCAATACCAAGGAACAACATGAGACAAGCATTATCGCAAAACGAACACTGCCCACAACATTAAATTAACAAAGAATTTACACTTCAGGTTTTGACTCCATGGATAATATTGACACATGAACTACGCAACCCGGTTTCTGGCGATATCGCTAGCCATGTCTATTGCTGGCTGCGCATATGAGCCAAAGCAGGTCGAAGCCTCCCGTCCCCTCGTCAATCCATCATCGACCACAGCACTGCAAGCCATGCCAGCAAACCTGCAACAGGCGCTCAACACTCAACCTCAGGGGGCAGCACTTAGCACGAACGGCGTTACCTTCACCCTGGGTCAACGCTATGTGTCGGCCATGGGACGTGAGTGCGTTGACCTCTTGTTCAACAACATGCAAGGCCACTCGCAAAGAAGTGTCGCATGCAAGAGCGAAGAACTGTGGTACCTGATACCTCAATTGGATCAAGCTTCTGTCAGCAGCCTTCTTGCTGAACAATAAAACTCGAAGGTATCTGTTTTGAAAATGAACGTTCGTCATCTGAGTACCCTCCTGTTTCTCATCAGTGCCTCCTGCACCACCATGGCGGCTAGTGCACCGGACCAGGCCCAGGCAAATGGGGCATCATTTGGCTATACCCTGTCGGGTAATTCAGGCGATAACAATCGGCCCCAACTTGGCGGCCAATCATCGCTGAGTGGTCAAGCCAGCACGAGTTCAACAACCGGCAGTTTTGCGCAACAAAATCGGCAGGGCATGTTGCTGCCAGGTGAGGCAGATGTGCGGAAGTTACTGCCACAAGCCGAGGTCGGACTCCCTCCCCCCTACGGTGCCAACCTGTTTGCAGGTGGATATGAAACCGAACGCAGTGATGGCTTGAATGACAATTACCTGATAGCACCAGGTGACAAGCTGAATATCTGGATCTGGGGCGCCGTCAATTTCTCCAATGTGGTAACGGTCGACAATCAGGGCAATATCTTCATCCCTGATGTAGGCCCAATCAATGTCAAGAATGTTCCAGCCAGCCAAGTCAATAATCTGGTAACCAGCAAGATTGGCGATGTATTCACCAACAATGTCAACATTTACGTCAATTTACTGACGACAACCCCAGTGAGTGTATTCGTGACGGGGCCGGTGATCCGCCCAGGCCAATATGCCGGGCAATCGTCTGACAGCGTGCTCTATTTCCTCAAGCGGGCGGGTGGCATTGATTCAGAGCGTGGCAGCTACCGTCAAATCAAGGTCTTGCGCCAAAACCAGGTCCTCCAGCAGATCGACCTGTATGAATTCATGCAGAAAGGCAAAATGCCCAAGCTTTCCCTCAAAGATCAGGATGTGATCCTGGTGGAACCCCAGGGGCCGATGATCAATGTGGCTGGCAAGGTTCGCAATCCATTCCGCTTCGAATTAAAGCAGCGCAATACACTGGGTTCGGAACTGGTCAATTATGCCCTGCCCCTCGCCAAGGTGAGTCATGTCGGGGTAATTGGTGATCGTGCAAACGGTCCCTTCTCTATTTATCTGCCTTACAAAGATTTTGCCCAGGTCCAACTCAAGGACGGCGACAAGGTGCTGTTTAACGATGACATGCATGCACAAGTTTACGATGTGCAGGTCACCGGCAGTTATATGGGTCCCTCTTACTTCACCGTCCGCAAAGAGACCAAACTGCACGATCTGCTCAACCACATTCCGATCAATCCGGATCTGGCCGATTACCAATCCATCTATCTGATGCGCAAGAGCGTGGCCATCCGGCAAAAAGAGATGCTGGATGAGTCGCTCAACCGGCTGGAGCGCAGCGTATTCACCGCGCCGGCCAGTTCGGATGGTGAGGCGACCATCCGTGCCAAAGAGGCCGAGCTGGTCATGCAATTTGTCGACAAGGCTCGCAAGATTCAGCCTCTGGGCAAGGTCGTGGTCGCAGACAAGGGCATCATCGCCAACATTCAGCTGGAGCAAGGCGACCAGATTGTGATCCCGAACAAGACTGACCTTATACAGGTGGGTGGTGAGGTGTTGATGCCACAAGCCGTGGTCTACAACGCCAATGCCGACCTCGATGATTATGTCGCCTGGGCCGGTGGCTTTACCGAACGAGCCAATGATCAGCGCATCGCCGTGGTGCATGCCAACGGGCTGGTGGAGTTCAAGGGCCAGGGGAATGTTCAGCCAGGGGATCAGATCATGGTATTGCCCAAGGTTGACAGCAAAACCATGCAGTCTGTCAAAGACATCACCCAGATCATCTATCAGATCGCCGTGGCGGCGAACGTAGCCATCAACTAAACCGCCCACACCGAACAATGCAGGCTCGCCAATCGGCGAGTCTGCCATACGGTAAATGACTCCATGCATAAACCCATTCTCAATCAAACACCTCGAACGCCCTTGCAGGTACTGCGCGATGTGACGTTCGGTTTGCTTATCCGAGAACTGAAGACCCGTTTTGGCAGTTACCGGCTTGGCTATGCCTGGGCCCTGCTTGACCCACTGCTCATCATTGGCGCATTCAGCCTCATTTTTGGCATGCGCGGCCATAGCGGATTCGGGGGGGCGCCGGCGCCGCTCTTCATTACCGCCGGTTATTTACCCTTTATTTTTTTCAAGAATGTCGTGAGCAAGCTGCAATCCGCGGTCAGCGCCAATATGGGGCTGTTCTGCTACCGGCAGGTGACCCCGTTCTCTACCTTTGTTGCCCGTTTCATGCTCGAGACCATGATTGGCATGATGGTGGGGATCATCCTGGTGCTGGGGCTGCTCTGGTTCGGGTTTGATGCCATTCCGGCGGATCCCTTGCAGGTGATCCTCATCTATTTGCTGTTGATGGTGTTCTCCTTTTCCCTCGGTATCGTCTTCTGCGTTATCTGCACGCTATTTCAGGAGGCAGACAAGTTCCTCGGTCTGCTGATGATGCCGTTGATGTTTATCTCTTGCGTGATGTATCCCTTGATCAGCATCCCAGTTCAGTATCAACACTGGTTTTTATGGAACCCGCTGGTGCATGCCCTCGAGCTGATTCGAAGTGGCTGGATCGCCGGTTACAGCAGTCCCAATGTCAGCGCGGCCTATCTGTCAGGCGTGACCCTGCTGCTGCTGACTTTTGCCATGAGCTGCTATCGTCTGAGCCATCGCCGGCTGATCGCCAGTTGATCGCCAATGAGTGCGGAATAACATGATCATTCTCGACAATGTATCCAAGTACTACCCCACCAAGTTCGGCCGCAACTATGTGCTGCGCGATGTGAGCATCACACTGCCGCAGGATCGCAACATCGGTATTCTGGGGGTCAACGGTGCGGGCAAATCCACCCTGCTTCGCCTGCTGGGCGGTATGGATACACCCAATCAGGGCAAGGTAACGCGCCATTGTCGCGTCTCCTGGCCGCTGGCCCTCAGTGGCGGATTTCAAGGGAGCATGACAGGGCGGGAGAACACCCGCTTCGTCTGTCGTATCCACGGTGTACGCGATACCCAAGAGGTGGAGGAGTGGGTCAAGGAGTTTTCCGAAATAGGAAAGCACTTCGAGCTGCCAATAAAAACCTACTCCAGCGGCATGAAATCCAAGTTCTCCTTTGCCGTCAGTATGGCTTTTGACTTTGATATCTATCTGACCGATGAGATCACTTCGGTGGGGGATGCTCGTTTCAAACAAAAATGCATTGATACCTTCAATCAAAAGCGCGAGACCGCGAGCCTTATCATGGTGTCCCACGACATGAAAAACCTGCGTCAGCAGTGCGACATGGGGATGTTGCTGCGCAACAGTAAATTGGAAATCTTCGACAATATCGATGACGCCATCCGCATTTATCAGGATCTTTAACAAGCTGCACCCAATATGACTCAACCTATCCGTTCCGAAAGACCATCCCGCTTCGCGCGCAAACTGCGCAAGCTCGGCAATGAACCCAAGCAGTTCTTTATCGATTCCAGCGGCTTTCAGATTGCCCACCGCTCCTGGCAACAGAGCCTCAAGCTCGGCAGTTTTCTCTGGGTCGTGGCCTGTTTTACCATCGCGGCACTCTATCTGGGGGTCATCGCCTCTGACCGTTACGTGAGCCGGGCGGAGATCATCATCAAGCAGGCGGATCAGATCAAGATGCTGCCCGATGCCCTGTCGATGCTGGGTATTGGCGGCAGCAATCATCAGGATGCCCTATTGATCCAGGATTATCTGAACTCCTGGGACCTGCTGGCAAAACTCGACAAGGAGCTTGACCTCAAGTCCCATTACCAGAACGATCAGGCAGACTATTTCTCCCGCCTGCCACAGGATGTCAGCCGGGAAGATTTTATTGAATATTATCGTAACCACCTGATGTTACGTTTTGATGAACTGTCGGGCGTGCTCACCATCGAGTTGCAGGCATTTGATCCCGAATATGGTCAGCAAGTTGTAGGCCTGATGCTCAAGGAGTCCGAGCGCTTTATCAACAAGCTGGGGCATCAAGTGGCGCTGGAGCAACTGGCTTTTGTCGAGAAAGAGGTCGATAGGGCCTATCGACGGCTGCAGGACGAGAAGGCCAAGGTACTAGCGTTTCAAAACAGCCATCAACTTATCAGCCCGGAATCCACCAGTAGCGCCCGTCTCGGGGTAGTCAGCCAGATCGAGGCCGAGCTGGTAAACCAGCAGGCGCAGCTCAAGCAACTGCGCAGTTATATGAGAGAGAACGCCCCCGCCGTCATCTCGGTGCAGAGCCGCGTCGATGCCCTGACCCGGCAACTGGAGCAGGAGCGTGCCAAGCTCACCGGTCTCGATAAAGATGCCATGAACGAGATCAACGCCGGTTATCTGGATGTACAGACCCAGGCCACTCTGGCAGCGGATCTCTATAAGACGGGCCTCATCAGCCTGGAGCAGACCAGGGTCGAGGCATACCGCAAGCTCAAACACCTGCTGGTTATCAGTCAACCGAGCCTGGCACAGGATGCGGAATACCCTCGCCGTCTCTACAACTTGGCTACCGTCGGTGTATTGTTGTTCCTCTTCTATGGCTTGATAGTGATGGGTCTCGCCACCCTGCGTGAGCACCAGGACTGACTGAGATATGGTATCCTGATTACCCATGATTAGCAGTCACCCCGAACTATACTGATCTTACGCACAGTTATCGAGGTGCGAGATCATGGCCAAAAGCAAAGTCCAATTCCAGAAAGGCTACAGCCTGTTTGAGTTTCTCAAAGACTATGGCTCCGAAGCTCAATGCGAAAAAGCGCTGTTCGCTTGGCGTTTTCCACATGGTTTCGTCTGTCCTGAGTGTGCCAACAAGACCTTCTGCCAGTTGAAATGCCGGCCACGCGTGCTGCAATGCAATCACTGCCGCCATCAGCTTTCACTGACCGGCAATACGATTTTCGCCAATACCAAACTGCCCCTAACCAAGTGGTTTCTGGCGATGCACCTGCTGTCACAGACCAAAACAGGCTTGTCAGCGATGGAGCTAAAGCGCCAGTTGGGCGTCAAATATGACACCGCCTGGATGCTCAAGCACAAGCTGCTGCAAGCCATGAAAGAGTCCGATGACAAGCAGCCCATCAGCGGCATCATTCAGCTCGATGATGTCTACTGGGGTGGCGAGCGCCGTGGCGGCAAACGGGGTCGGGGCGCGGCAGGCAAGACGCCGTTTGTGGCAGCAGTGGCCCTGAACAAGGAAGGGCATCCAATCAAGATGCGGATGACGGTGGTCGATGGTTTCAAAACCAAGTCGATTGCGGATTGGGCAAAACGGCATGTTGCCAGTGGTAGCGCGGTGATATCCGATGGATTGGCCTGTTTCAGGGCAGTCAAAGAGGCCAATTGTGAGCACCTGGGTGTTGTCACAGGAGGCAACCTGGACTGGCTGGATCATCCGGCATTCAACTGGGTAAACACGATGATAGGAAATGTGAAAAACTCGCTGCGGGGCAGTTGCCATACGCTCGGAGCGAAGCATTTACCAAGGCATCTTGCGGAATACTGCTTCCGGTTTAATCATCGTTTTGACCTCAAGAGCATGTTGGTAGAATTGGGGCATGCAGTCGTGGCAAGCCCTCCGATGCCATATCGGCTCTTGAAGCTGGCTGAGGGTCATGGGTAATCAGGTAGCGGTATATCCACTCGTGGCTAACCGGGCAGTTAATCATGTCTCCAACGCCACTGATTTGCTCGGGACTCCAGTCCGCGACCAGCGCCATGCAAACAAAGTCGATGGTATCAGACGGGACAGTACGCTTCTGACTCGTCAGCCGTCGTGCCGTGGCAAGTTGGTGAGCCTGCTGCGGCTGATAGGCCTGCCCAGCACAATTACGACGAAGCTCACGACTGATAGTCGATGGATGAACCCCGAGCTGTTTGGCAATGCGGGCCTGTGACAGGCCATGGTCACGGAGGCAGGCAATCTGGTATCGTAGCCCCTCGGTCAACTGCTGGTATTTCATGGTGTATCGCTTTGTTTCTTTGGCGAGAAGAAGCGTACCCTAACTGGTAGTTGACCGCCTCTCTCCTATGCACCATGGGCATTGCACTTATTATCTGAATTCACGACTGCCTGATAAGTTAAATTCCAAAATGACTTTGTCGTCTATATAAGAGAATATTTCCTCTAGGAGACTCACATACCTTATTTTATCCTCGTTACTGAGGAATGACACATTTCCGGAGTTGTTTACAATTCGTTTAATATGCCAAAATAGCTCATATAAAATTGATATTTGGATAAACTCAGGAACCTTTCCTTGCACTTCAATGCATTTTTTAATTGTGTCTCGCGAATTCAGATAATAACTGCAACACCCATGGTGCATAGGAGAGAAGAGGCCAACTGCCGGTTCTGGTACGCTTCTTCTCGCCAAAGAAACAAAGCGGAACACCATGA
>NZ_JAPCIZ010000121.1:0-7020 GCF_027707725.1 Aeromonas sp. QDB25
CACCTATCGGTGCCGTGATGCTAAATCCGGAGCGGCCCGAGAAACCCGAGCCGGAGCAAAAAGAGGCTGCTTAAAACAGCTTTGCGCGACAACTATCTTGAAAAACGCCGTGTTCGTGCAGCCAATGTGCTTACTTGCAAGTAACGCGGCAAAGGTGGATTCGGATTGATAGACATGTAATTCCGTCATTACGCTGGGTGATGGGTAGGCACATTGGACTACCCATGGAGCAATTTGTTCAGGTAATCACAATAAACTTCCTGGCTAACTACTTGTCAGCAAGGCTTGGGCTTCGTCGCGTATCGCACAATATCGCTGTGTGAGGAGTGATCGTTTTTCAACTCGCCAACCGCCATATTTAGCTAGCCAGCGCCTGGGGCAACGTGGATCCCAACTATCAATGGCTTCGCGTAATCGCGCATCCAAATCGGTACGCTCTGCGTCTAAGTCTTTTATGGCTGGCATCAGGATCGGCTATGAGGAACTCGGTGGTTATCGTAGTGCTGACGAGAGGAATTGAACTGGTGACCTACTGAGCTAAGCCAGCATCATGCGCATGCTAAAGGATGTTTTGAATAATGTCATTAGAGCTGGCCTCTGTCATGCGACAGATCATTACCTAGTATTCCTGGTTCGTCACAACGAGAGCTGGCACTAATTAGCCACGAAGCACGTAAAAAGAAAGGCCACACCGTGAGGACATGGCCTTGTCTATTTAGATGAGGAAGTCATCCAGCTGACGACCTTGCTCGAGTTGCTCAGCCAAGAACTTGGGTGTACGGCCCTGACCGGTCCAGGTTTTCTCTACGCCATTCTCAACGTAACGGTATTTCGGGGGCCGAGGTGCTCGTTTAGCTTTAGCCGCAGTCGCTGCTGCTGGGGCACTGCCTACCAACTCAGTCGGGTCAATACCAGCCTGAGCCAACATCGCTTGGAACTCAGCCAGCTTTTGCTGACGCTCAGCATTGGCAGCTTGCTCTTTTTCAGCCAGTTCCAAGCGTTCCAGATAAATCGCTTCAATCTTCTCGTGGGCTTCTTGGAGTTGTTCCAGAGACAACTCACGCATTGCTGCACGTAGACTACGGATGTTCAACAGCACTTTCAGAAATTCACTCATAGATATCCTTAAATTAAATACGCAGGGATTGTTCTATAGCATACTAATGAGCACTGACGTGCTCAAGCGTCTTATCGTACTTGACTGCAACCGAAGTTGCGTTGTCCATCAGCAACCTTCGTTCTTTGTTTACTCAGATAAGCCATACGAAATAAAAATGCACTGAAATTTTCATCTAAGTTTCGCGCTGAATTACGGTCAAACCTGTATTGTGGATTTACAGGGAAGTTAACCAGCGTTGCATTATCTGGGTATGGGAGGCCCAACGCGCTGCACCACGCCTTCTGGATCCGAGTCCCCATGTTGTTGGCATCATAATCCCGATAATCTCCCAGGAAGGCATAGACGTCTTTGTTAAATAGCAGCATCAGGTGGTAATGCGGTGATGCCGATGACTCCTGTTCCCGACACCAGATCACGGTTGGTAATGACGGTAAACCACGTCGTTTCTGACGATAGTGGTCCGCACGTAGTTGGCTTTTTAGTGACTCCATAAAGCGAGTGATCACTGATGAATCTGAACGCTGTAAACAAGTCAGCGTATCCGTATCATCTTCAGGCGACTCACTAGCAAAGCGCAGATCCACACGCAGAGCATAAACACGAGGATACCTAGCTAGGGTACCAGAAACAACATCTAAGCTACGCCTCAAATAAGTACTATTCATAGGGCCATAACTGTATTCGTATAAGCGAGTAAGCGCTTTCATCTTCAATACAGAATTTTTTAAGTGATTCAACATAGGAATCCCTACCTTGGTTAATAGACACAGGGGCATAGTTCTATTGAACTAAATAAATAGATATATTTTTTGCTTAAGTAAATACACCATGCTCTGGATGCTATCCATAGTGGTACATGCTTAGAGGCATGTAGTCTTCACGCTACACCATCGTTAGATTGCATAGCGTATATGCATCGTTAGTAGTGTGCATTGCTATGGATGTATACAAGAGAGTATGTATTGTTATATGTATTGCTATATATAATACATATACCGCATCATGGCTTATTTAAATAAACCCATACACTCCTCAATCAAATGGACATATATACTAAAATATAGACATAGGGTTCCTAATTCAGATGCAGTTATGATACCGCCCTATATAACAACACTCTTAAGTTACTTAAGCGGAGTACTGCAATCAGTTAATACTGAACCTTAATGTATGGGTATGGTGCAACCATTAGTGTCGGAGCTTATTTCTCATGTCAATCAACGGTCTCTCAAAAAGTTCAACTGATGGTATTCCTGAATGGCGTCTTCCTTGATATTCGACTAGCTCGCTAACATAAATTCTATCACGGGTGCGGACTAAAGAGCGCCTAACAAGCCTAGGGTATTTCTTCCAAGATAAAGAAATATAGATTGACTGTTTCTTTTTAAAGCAAATGATATCTCCTCGAGCAATAAGAACTTCTATTGCATCTTCTAGCTTATTCGAATTACGAACACAATGTGGGCCACTTCGTCTAATGTCACCTTTCAAAAACAGCTCATTATTCCAGTTATGAATAATCCACTCCAGTAGCTTATTAACATGTGTCTCGTCCACGAACTCCCTAGCCTCGGGCGATCTAAATATTATCAATGCTTGATGTAAGTATATTTCAGCTAGTTCAATAGCAGTCTGCATAGTTTCATGAGTCACAAGCGTGGCTCTGTAGTTTATGTTTTTAAACACATGAAGTGCCGCCGCAATTCTTGACGCCTGCTCCATAAACTTTGAACCAAAATCTTTATAGTGCTCCAAATATTCCCCACGCCTCATTGCGTATTCAATGTCATTAAACTTGTCATTCCAAATTTTCTTAGCACTCTCTGTTAAATTCAGGCAATGACGTTCCTTGCCTTGTGCTCTCATCTCGAGCCCTTCTTGCAGTAATGCATCAATCCTTGAGCTAAATCTACCTAATTTAATTTTATCATCTAGTGATGCGCTATCATCCCTATCTTCTTGACGATAGCCAATCTCTGACTCAGGCTCACACAGTAGAATTCGAGCGTCTAATCCAGAGCTTCTCATCGCATCACCATTACTATCTCTGAATGTTCTATATATATCAGGCTGGATTTGCATGCTCAAAGTCAAACGAGCACCTTCAATATGAACTTCAGGGGCATTGGCTCTGTCAACACGTATAGTTTGACCTGACCATAGTGAGTTAAACAATGCATTATCTTTCATCAAGTCACTCGACAGTAGTGTCCCAGCTTCATCGGACACCAGAGCTAATGACGTATTCTTCTCAGCTAACATCGACTTCAGTTTTGCGACTGTTATATCCTCAGCTAAAATCCTCTTAACTACCGGAGCTATAGGCATATTTGAATGATGAGTGTGCCATGCCTCTATTATAATGGGCTGCTCATCACCTTTTTTATGCATCTCATCTAATTCCTTCCTTAACACTTTTTTCTTTATATTCCACAATTCCAGTTCGATCTGATATTTCTGCTGTGCAGCATCTACCTGCTCAGCTAAGCATTTTTCAAATTCACGAACTGGTTTCATCAGTAGCTTATCGACCGTGCTTTTTCTCTCGCCAGAAGCAGCTAGAATTAGAGTGTAAAGTGATGCCGGTATTTTCATCTCACTTTTGGGGCTAATATCTACCAACTGCTGCGATGCGATAGCTATAACAGACAACATTTGAGTCAAGATCATAAATCTCGGGGCCTTTGTTCTATAGGCGACGACATCCAGTGGATCCCAAAGGCACTGATCTAACCGCTCAATGACAGTTTCAATGGCTCTGTGTTGATTCATTTTTGACCTCCATTGTTTGACTACTTTGTGACCTGGTTGCGATCCATTGATTGACCTCGCTCTGACGCCAGCCGATCGCTGACTTGCCAAGTTTTATCGCCCTGGGAAAGCTGGGGTCATGCCGAGCAGACTTGGCGTTTAGCTTGTCATAAATTGTTGATCTAGCGAGGCTAATCATCTTTGTAAGCTCAGGCATCCTAATGATGCGGTCTATTGCTTCTTGCATTATGTGATGTCCTTCTAACGTCTGATTGAATGAGCTCGCATTATGGCGAGCCTATCGGGTAACGTCATGGGGGCAAACTACGGCTACAAAAGGTAAATCATGAAAAAACATCTCTTCGCAGCACTTATCTACTCTGTAGAAAAAACTCTTGGACTCAGAAGCAAGGCCCGCCCAACCGAGGAAGCCAGCAAAGCTAGCTTTGATTCACATCGTAAAGAATTACAAACAGAAACTGCCCCAAATGATTCCACTCGAAGACTAGAAAAGATATTCAAGCTGCTGCATATTGGTTGCGATTTGCCACCAAAAATGGATGTAAATCATTTTGATATAATGGAAAGCGTGTACTACGCTCTAGCTAGACAGCCTAATGTTCTTGATGTCCTATACGAGGACCCCATCCAAAATTATATTAGCAACGCATTAATCCCTTTAATTTGCGTTGACATTTATATTTTAAAAGGTTACTCAAATGAAAACTCAATCTATTATCATCTTGACCGCATCCTTGCAATGGATAATTTAGCTACCTTTGATGGCAATAAACAAGAACTCAGAAAAACCACAGCTCAAAAATATGTGCGCGAATATATAAATCATCACTTCAATAAGCATGCAGATATACTTAACAAAACCAATTTCAAGAATAAAGAACAGTTAATTCCTGAATTGCTCAATTATTTGGGTGTGTTTTATAAAAAAGACAATCAAACATGTGCAAAACTACATGAGAAACTTGAACCTTGTAATGAAAGGCTTTTTAGTACAAAAATTGACAATTCGTCATTTAGCATCCAGCCAATAATCGCCGCTTATACTGCCATCATAATTCTGCAGGATATCGCGAATAAAACCAGCATGATTGCTCATTTTTATAATACATATAACCTTCTTATCGAAAAACAAAGCCCAATACTTAACGACTTATATTTAAGCCTACACGCAGCACTGAGTGAAAACTATGAGGACTTAAACCTTAATGAATCATCCATTTACTTACATGATGGAAATGAACCAGAAATAATATTAAGCAGCAAAAAACTGATGTATTTAGAAAAAATAACCTCTTACATATTTGAAATGTTTGGGATTTGCACTCTATCTGATTCAGAGCTAGATTTGATGCCACTACTAGTAGAAGAATCATATCTAGGTAAAATGGTCTCGCTTCCTCCTCAATTTAGTATACCTATGGCTATTGTTGACAAGGATGCATCATTAGAGAATAAGGCAAACCATCTTGAAATGCATGTGATTTCATTTGATCATTCTAAGGTCGCTACTATTGCAGGGTTAATGTATAAAGAGACCAATAAATTTCAAAAGTTCTTCATGCAATATATACCTCTTATTGAAGCACTCGACTGCATAAAACATAACGAACCAGATGCAGCATTAGATATAATTAATAATGTGCAACATGAAGATCGTTTATCGTTTGGGTTTATTAAGCATTCACTAGCCGTGCTTAAAATAGGGTTGATGTACATCTTAAAGCCAAACAGCATTAAACACCAGTCATTAAACGAACAGGTTACTGACATAATAAACCATCAAGGCATTATTTCTATTCCTGTCCTTGCATCACCCAATTTATTAGAAATTAATAATGCCGGATGGCTTTCTATACCTGAATATGAAGAATGTTCTATTGTTTCTGGCGGCAACACATATAACTCGGTCGTAGCACAAGCCATCTATATTTATAATTTCACCGTCGCACGACACACCCCCTCGCGCAATCCAACGACAAACGAACCTATCAAAAACACGTCATCATTGACTCATCCAAATCTCAATTACTCTTCGTCATTGATTATCCGTAACCTGCTTAAAGACCTGAATGAGGTCTCAGGAAAAATATTAGCCGGACTTGATAAAGTCAGCATCGATGTAGATCCTAAAGTTCCTGAGGGCCCTGCAACATTTGCAAACGAATTGGTTAGAGAAAATGTTGTTTCTAGAGAAGAATTAAATGACAATCTAATCCAAGGAATTACAGGATCTTCTCTCGGTGTTTGTCTCTTGGACTATTCAACCATCATATTGTTCTTGTTTGTTCCTGGGGATGATGTTGCTAATATTATAGCGTTAGGTGAAAAGACTAATGTTGTAGAGTTATTGTTCAGGTATAGACATCCTTTACCTAAGGAAGGTGAGAATAATTCACTAAACACAAAAAATGCATCTGTAATCAGTTGAACTGAAAGAACTGAAATTTTCAGTTTCTTTGAAGGGGTACTTATTCGTACCCTCTCTAGTGAATAATTACTTGTTGATATACATTAATTTCAAATATACCTGCGAGAATTGTTTGAATACGTTTTTATTTTAATGTATTGTTTTCAGGGATGGAGTAGGTTGCCAAAACGTGGATTGAGGCACTGGTGACATTACAGCGCCACAATCCCACAGCATCAATTCAGGTGTATGGTTACTTCTTCTCCCACCTGTCATCATGACTCCAACAACTAATCAAGTAAGCTCTATCCAGATACTTTCAGATACGAATATCAAAAATATCTGGAATATCAAAAGTTGCGCACACTAATGAGTCTCAACAATGTTACTGGCAGCCGTCGTGTAATCTCATATGGCACCGCTTGGTTTTTAATCTCTATAAATGGTGTGTTGCGGCTATATGGCATTCCCTCTGCCTCCATTCAAATAAATTTCAGATATATATTCTCTCCGTGAACATACCTCTGGGATTGCGCTATGCAGTCCCATTTTCATTGGAGATTGATATATGGCTCACCTCATCGATAGCATTGCCTACACTGGCCAGACGCTGTCTCTTGATCAGATCTTGATCCCCTGCGCCATCAGATCCTTGGCGGCAAGAAAGCCATCCAGTTTACTTTGCAGGGCTTCCCAACCTTCCCAGAGGGCGCCCCAGCTG
>NZ_JAPCIZ010000122.1:0-6872 GCF_027707725.1 Aeromonas sp. QDB25
ATATTTTAGCGGCGGGACACGCCGTTTTAGCCTGTGGAGGCGCGGTGCAATCAGGCCGCCCGATGAAGCAGGAACCCGGTACTGCGCGAGCAGCTATCACCCAGTAATGGGGATCCCCCTCCTGTGACGCGAAGCGCTAAGGTGGGGGAGGATGTCAATGATTGAGATGACGGGTACGAGTGGCTGGGTTCATCGACGCTTCCTCTGGATTTGACGGCCGCGAAGTCTACCTAAAAGTGGGGTTATTTGCAGCAAAGGGGGAACTGAATGCTGCTAATATCGTCAATCTGGCCGCCCGGTAGCGGGAAAAGAGGTCAGACACAGGGGGGAGGGGCTAGGTCCTGCTGCCGCTCTGGGGTAACATGCGCGCCTGCATGACATAAATCGGCCCCGTCCTCTCTCATCCGACGGAGGCGATGCACCTCTATATGACGGGTCTTCCATGAGATGGGCCCATCCGGATATTGAAAGAAGAGATCACCATGTTACAGATTGGCAAGATGAACACCCTGACCGTCGTCGAGATCGAGGAGCGCGGCGCCTGGCTGGCGGCGGGGGAATACGGCGAGCTGCTGCTGCCCAGGCGCCAGTTGCCGGAAGGCGTTGCCGAGGAGAGCGAGGTGTCCGTCTTCCTCTATCTGGATGCGGATTGCGAGCCGGTGATCACCACCGACAAGCCCTTCGCCATGGTGGGGGACATCGTCGGTCTCAAGGTGGTCAATGCCAACAAGATTGGTGCCTTCCTCGACTGGGGCATGAAGAAGGATCTCTTCGTACCAAGCCGCGAGCAGAACAAGCCGATGCAGGTGGGCCATGTCTATCTGGTGCACCTGATGCTGGACAACGAAGGGCGCATGGTCGGTACCAGCCGTCTGGAGCGCTTCCTGCGCATCGACCCCCCTTTCAAGAGCGGTGACGAGGTGACGGTGCTGCCGGGGGAACACACCCCCCTTGGCATCAAGGCCGTGGTCAATGGCCAGTACGCCGGCATGCTGTTCAAGAACGAGGTGTTCGGCCGCGTGATGACGGGCCGGCCGCTGACCGCCTGGGTCAAGCAGGTGCGCGAAGATGGCAAACTGGACCTGACCCTGCAAAAGCCGGGGCTGGCCCGGATGGATGACGCTGGTGCGCGCATCCTGCTGCGCCTGCAAAAGCAGGGGGGCAGCCTTGCGGTGGGAGACAAGAGCGAGCCTGACGTCATCTACAAGATGTTCAGCATGAGCAAGGGCACCTTCAAGAAAGCGATCGGCGGCCTCTACAAGCAGGGCAAGATCGTCATCGAGGAGCACAGCATCCGCCTCGTGGGCTCCGACACGCCGGCAGGGGACGAATAAGTTGCCGAGTCCCTGCATCGGTGACTGCCGGGCCAAAGAGGGGCTCTGCCTCGGTTGTGGCCGCACCGTGACCGAGATAGGCCAGTGGTCCACCATGGACAGCGAGGCCCAGCTGGCCCGCATGGCCGAACTCGATGGCTCGAAGAGCACTCATGCCTGCCCGGGCTGCGGCGAGCCGGCGTTCTGCGCCGTGTCGGCGGGGGAACCCATCGAGCGCTGCTGGTGCAACCAGCTTCCCGCGTTGCCCATGAGCGATGCCAGCGCCTGCTGGTGTCGCCGCTGTCTGGCCAAGGCCATCTCGGCACGCCCCTGACTCGGGCAGCGCAAAAAACGAAAAAGGCGCCTGGGGCGCCTTTTCTTATGCCTGTTGCTGGCGGTGCCAGCGGATATGCACGTCGTGCTCGCTCTGATCCCGTGGGAGGAGGAAGGTGGCGTAGATCACCTCGAACTCGTCCTGATGATCCAGCAAGCCGACCCAGACCTCGGCCCAACGTGCCATGTCCACCGGCTCGCCGAGTTCGGTCGACCAGTCGGCATTGGGCAGGGTTGCCTCCACCGCGCCACGTTGCTCGAACTCGAGGGTGATGTCGACGATTTGTTCGGGTGCCAGCATGTCGGCGGCCTGCTCCAGAAACTGATCATAGGCCCACTCGACCAGCTGATCCGGGCTACGTTGTTCCATGAAATCACTCCAGATACGTCCAGGTTCGCCACTTTAACAAGTATTGGGATGGGCAGCCAGCCCGGGGGCGGTGACGCCGTGCTGTCAAATGGCGGGATCAGGGGATAAGGTTAACAGAGCCGCCAGCAGGGGCGGCGTGACGGGGCGGCCTGGCAAGATGAAGCGACGACAGTACAGAAGGCAGATCAAGCGGCGGCGCGAAACCTGGTGGTGGCACTATCTGCCCCTTCATCGGGAAACCGTCGGCGGCCATCTGGGGCCCGCCTCTGATCCGCAGGATGGCGCTACTCTGTGCCGTGGACCCGGTTCAGGGTGACTTGCCCGAGTTGACCCATCTGACGACGGATCCAGGCCGAGCGCTGTTGCACATAGGGTGAGGGGGGCTTGACCCGATAACGCCAGGGATTGGGCAGGGCGGCGGCGAGCAGGGAGGCCTCGTAGCGGGTGAGGCGTATCGCCGGTTTGCCGAAGTAGTGCCTGGCGGCCGCCTCGGCGCCATAGATGCCGGGTCCGAACTCCACGATGTTGAGATACACCTCGAGAATGCGGGACTTGTCCCAGCCCAGCTCCATCAACAGGGTGAACCAGGCCTCTATCCCCTTGCGCAGGAAGCTGCGATCGCTCCACATGAAGAGGTTCTTGGCGGTCTGCTGGCTGAGGGTGCTGGCACCGCGCACCCGCCCGCTTTGCTGGTTGTGCCTGAGGGCCGAGCTGATGGCGTCCATGTCAAAACCGTGATGTTCGGCAAAGCGCTGATCCTCGGCGGCGATCACCGCCAGTTGCAGCTCCCGGGAAATCTGCTCAAGCGGCACCCAGTCGTGCTTCACCTCGGCCATCTTGGCAGGGGGAAACAGGGCGCGTTCGAGGCGCCAGGTCCACATGGGAGGGTCGATGAAGCGCAGCAGCGCGACCGAGACGATGGTGCTCGCAAAGGCGGCCAGCAGCAGCTTGCCGAGCCAGCCCAGCAGTCGCCGTCTGCGCGAAGGCCTCACGGGCTCGGGCCCGCCGTCCCAGTCATAGTGGCCAGGATCATCGGGATCCGGAATTATTGGGGCAGCCATTCGATGTGGCAGAACTTCTCGTCGACGCGGCGGGAGAGCAGCATGCGGGCAAACAGGTGCTCGTACTCTTCTTGTTCGTTGCCAAGGCCGACCCAGATCTCGGCATAGTCGGCGTCGCTCACCTCAAATCCCACGTCGGCCGCCCAGTCGTCGGCGGGATCGGTCTCCGCCAGCAGGCCGCGGTCGTTGAACTCCTGATTGAAGCGGACGATCTCCTGCTCGGGCAGGTTGTCGGAGGCCAGCTCCATGAAGAGTTCGAGGGCGGTGTCGAGCAGTTCCTCGACGCTGTGCATTTCGTCATTCAAAGACATAAAAGCCGTGTTCCAGATAAGGGGGGAGGGAAAGTCCGTCGGCAGCGCCTCGGGGTGCGCGGTATTCTAGCTGGCCCTGATGCCCTTGGCGAGATGCCGGGACGCCAGGCATTAAAAAACCGGATCCTGGGAAAGGATCCGGTCTTCATTGGGGGAAGGGGTCGCGCATGGTGCGTCAGCTCATCCCTTCTTCTGGTCGTCGGCGAAGGTGATGTTGAGCTCCAGCACCGACAATTCGTCACTCTTCTGATCAAGCTGGACGGTGATCTTGTCCGGGTCGATCTGCACGTATTTGCGGATCACGTCGAGGATGTCCTGCTTGAGCTGGGGCAGGTAATCCGGCCCCCCTCTGGATGAACGCTCGTGAGCCACGATGATCTGCAACCGCTCTTTGGCCAGTTGTGCGGTGTTCTGTTTCTTGTTGGAACGAAAATAATCCAATAATGACATGCTTAACTCCCGAACAGTCGGCTAAAGAAGCCTTTCTTCTCTTCTTCCAGAAAACGGAAATCCTTGGTGTCACCCAAGAGGCGGGCGACGGCGTCCTCGTAGGCCTGACCGGCATCGGACTCCTTGTCCAGAATGACCGGCTCGCCGGAGTTGGAGGCGCGCAGCACCGCCTGGGACTCCGGGATCACCCCGAGCAGTTTGATGGCCAGGATCTCCTGTACGTCCTGCACGCTCAGCATGTCGCCGCGGTTGACGCGGGTCGGGCAGTAGCGGGTCAGCAGCAGGTGCTCCTTGATGGGATCCTCACCGCGCTCGGCACGGCGGGACTTGGAGGCCAGGATACCGAGGATGCGATCCGAGTCACGCACGGAAGAGACTTCCGGGTTGGTGGTGACGATGGCCTCGTCGGCGAAATAGAGCGCCATCAGGGCGCCGGATTCGATACCAGCGGGGGAGTCGCAGACGATGTAGTCAAACTGCATCTCCGCCAGCTGATCCAGGATCTTCTCCACCCCTTCACGGGTCAGGGCATCCTTGTCCCGGGTCTGGGAGGCGGGCAGGATGAACAGGTTTTCGCAACGCTTGTCCTTGATGAGGGCCTGGTTGAGGTTGGCTTCCCCGTTGATGACGTTGACGAAGTCATAGACCACGCGCCGCTCGCAACCCATGATGAGGTCCAGGTTTCTCAGACCAATGTCAAAATCGATGACCACGGTCTTGTGGCCACGCTGGGCCAGACCGGTGCTCAGTGCCGCGCTGGTTGTCGTCTTGCCAACGCCACCCTTGCCCGATGTAACGACTATGATTCGCGCCATTCTCGCTTCCTTGTAACTCTATTTGATTCGGTCTATACGAAGTTGTTCATTGTCGAGCCGGATATGGACCGGCTCTTGTATCACGCCTGCAGGCAATGCATCGCTGAGCTGGAAGGTGCCCGCGATGGAGAGCAGCTCGGCCTGCAATTGCTGGCAATAAATGCGGGCCTTGGGATTGCCCTTGGCCCCTGCGATGGCTCGGCCACGCAGGGCACCATAAACATGGATGCTGTCATCGGCGATGACTTCGGCGCCAGGGCTCACCGAGCCCAGCACCACCAGCGAGGTGCCGGCTGCATAGATCTGCTGACCGGAGCGCACCGGGCCCACGTGGACCTTGCTTGCCTCCACGGGCGCTGGCACCGGGGGAACCGGTGCGGCCTCCACTGGCTTGGGCTCAGGTGCTGGCGGCGTCGGCTCAGGTTCTGCCTTGCGGCTCTTGCCTGACACCATGACGGCGAGGCCTGCCGCCTTGGCGGCCGTCTTCATCGCCTCGTCCCGCGCCCCCGTGATCCCGACCAGCACGAAGTCTTCCGACTCGACCAGCTCCCTGAGCTGTTCGAAATCGGGGATCGCCTCGAGGCGTTCCACATTGAGGACGAGGGGGGCACAATTAAAAAACTGGGGGGCCTGCGCGACCTTGGCCTCCAGCAGTTGTCGGATCCGGGCCGGATTGCCATCGCTGAGATGCAACACAGAAATAGTGAAGGTGGTCCCTTTCAATTCGTTATCGCGTTCAACCATGAATCTTCCCCGAACCGAGACGGTAATACGTTATTGTTATTCAATTCCTGATGTTATAGTTTGCCACCACCAGAGGCAATAAACCCGTCGGATTATATCAATTTCCATGTTGTGTGCAGTCTATAAAAGTCGCAAAAAAGCCGAGACCTATCTCTTTATTGAACGAAGAGAGGACTTTTCCCGTGTTCCCGAGGTGCTGATGAGTACCTTCGGGCGTCCCGAACTGGTCCTGATGACCAAGCTGGACCCGGCCAAGCCCCTGGGGCTGGCCTCCACGGAGCGGGTGATGGCCGCCCTGAAGAGCCAGGGCTTTTATCTGCAGGTGCCACCGCCACCGGAAAACTTGCTGGAGCAGCACAAGGCGCAATTAAAGGGTGCACGATGAGGGCTGGGCGGCTGGCACTGCTGTTGTCAGGCGCCCTGTCGGGATCGCCGGTGCAGGCCGGCCCCGATTTTGACCAGTACGTGGCGAGCCTCAAAGAGCAGGCGCTGGCGGCGGGCATGTTGCCCGAGACGGTGAGTGCGGCCTTTGCGGATGTACATCTTGTCGATGCTGCCATCAGGCACGACAAAAATCAGCCGGAATTCAAACTGACCCTGGACACATATATTCCCCGGGCGGTGCCGGAATGGAAAGTCAAGCAAGCCCAAACCTTATATCGCCAGCATTTGCCGCTGCTTACAAAAATAGGCCGGGAATATGGGGTTCAACCCCGCTTTATTGTTGCCTTGTGGGGAATTGAAACCAATTTCGGCAAAATAACCGGCCATTATCCCCTTATCTCTTCTCTCTCGACCCTGGCCTGGGACGGTCGCCGTGAAGCCTTCTTTAAAGGCGAGTTGTTCGATGCCCTGCGCATTCTGGAGCAGGGACATGTGAACCCCGCCAACTTCAAGGGATCCTGGGCGGGGGCCATGGGACAGGTGCAGTTCATGCCCTCGTCATTCCTGCGATACGCGGTGGATCAGGACGGGGACGGCAAGAAGGATCTCTGGGGCAATCTCGCGGATGTATTTGGATCGGCTGCCAATTATCTGAGCCAGAACGGCTGGCGTGAAGACCAGACCTGGGGACGGCGGGTGAGGGTGCCAGAACGCCTGGACCCCGCCTTGCTGGGGCTTGATACCCGCAAGTCCCTGGCGACCTGGCAGGCCCTCGGGGTTCGCCAGCAGGACGGCTCACCTCTGCCTGTGGTCGACATGCAGGCCTCCCTCATCCGCCCTGACGATATTCACGGGCGAAGCTACCTTGCCTATGACAATTACCGGGTACTGCGTCACTGGAATCGCTCCCCCTATTTCGTGGTGGCCGTCGGCACCCTGGCCGATCGCATCGTGAAATAGCTCTCCCCCGTTCTCCTGTCACGGTAATCCCCCCATTTTTTGGAGCACTCAAAAGTAGAGGTCATGCGGCCTGTGCCAAGCGCTGTTTCGGCGTGTAGCCGCCCAGCGCCATATTGGGCCGCTCATGGTTA
>NZ_JAPCIZ010000123.1:0-6736 GCF_027707725.1 Aeromonas sp. QDB25
ATGAAGCAGGAACCCGGTACTGCGCGAGCAGCTATCACCCAGTAATGGGAATCCCCCTCCTGTGACGCGAAGCGCTAAGGTGGGGGAGGATGTCAAACATCAGTGACCAACGTCCACTGGACTTCGTTGGCGATCCTGCGCTTGGTCATGTGGTCATTGAGTGGATTGGCTTCAATCTCACTCGGCCAACCACCCATCAACGGGAACGTCGCTGGTGGGCAGTGACGGATTGGCGCGGCGAGAATCGAGCGCATGTCTGGCAGGGCCCCGTCAGTGCCTGTGGCAGCACCGTCTCCCTGGCGGTGATGCGAGCCTTGGTTGAGGCCACATTTGGTGCGAGTATTGAGCTGGTTTAGCGGCAATGTTCAGCAGGGAGTAAAGCGATGTCGATACGTTATTGCACCCGGTTATTGAGTTTGTGGCTACAAGGCAAGATCACCGGCCACACCGTTATCTATGCGCTACGACAAAAACCTGCTGCCGTGGCAGGGAAGGGAGGAGCGTTCATTTTGAAGGAAAGGCCATGACAGCAATTGTGATAGGAAACGATGGTCCGTTGATCCAAACGACCAACTACTACGACAGTGAGGCGGCCAGTCGTGGTCTTCTTTACGTGTCATGGAATGCCAATGCGGCGCGAGTGCTGGTACCAGATAGCCAGCTGGCCATGGTGGCGGAGATGAAGACCGGAAAAGAGTGCATCGTCTCTGCCGGTCCAACGGAGAGGGGGCTTGCCTACGAATTGCTGTTCGAAGACCACACCGACAGCCCGTTTAGCGTGACCGTGGATATGCGTATGAGTGACCGCCTGATCCCCGCGTCACAGCAGGGCGGCGGGTTTGTGGTTACGGTCTGGACCCGGCACGGGCAGCAGCTCAGCCTACCGGGTCGCTATCGGAAAGTGAAAGCCCTGCCCTGTCTCGCTCCATGGGGAAAGCATTAAGCCTGTGGTTTGTCCCCGGCACTGAGGCGTCCGGCCATCAGTTCCAGTAACTCAGCGTGTTGTTTCTCAGCTGCCTGCAGTTGTCCTGCTATGCGGGCAGCATCAACGGACGCCTTCTGGGCTTCAGTAGTGGCCTCATCGGTGCGTGTCTGCGCGGTGGCCAGTGCCTCCAGTGCCCGTGTCAGCTCACCTGCCATCCTCGCCTTATCTTCCTCGGCGGACTTCGAGAGAGCCGCGTGCTCGCGCTGCGCATTCGACACCTCAAGCTGCAAGCTGGCAACGTGCTCACCACGCTCTTTCGCCACGGCTTGCTGAGCGGCGAGCTGTTCCTCCAGTCTGGTCATCGCTTGCTGGTGGACCAGCACCGCATCGTTGGCTGATTGCTCCCGCGCGGCCAAGCGTTCACGGAGCTGTGCGAGCTCTTCCCCCTGCTGTTCAATCTTGCCAGAGAGTTCCAGTCGCACGCGCTCGGTCTCTGCCTGGGCGTGCTTGGTGTCCGTTTCGTACTGCGACAGGGCAAGCTGCTGCGCCTCCTGGGCGGCGTGGGTGGTCTTCTCGGCGGCGAGGCAACGCTCCTGCAGCTGCGCCAGCTCCAGCGAGAGGGAATACTCGGTCGCCTGTGAGGCGATAAGTTGTTTTTTCAGGGCCTCCAGCTCGGTCTGGGTGCTCTCCTGCTTGGCATCAGCCTCATCCAGGGTGTGAGCCGCATCGGTCAGCTCGGCATTGAGTTGGCTCAGCTCCTCCCTGATCTGCGCGGTCTGCTCCTGGGCGTTGCGCTCGGCAAGCCGCACCGACCGGCCATGAAGATCGGAAATCATGGCGGACAGCTGCTCCGTCATGGTCGTGGTGAAAGCCGTCAGCTCCTCGGAGAGCTCAAGGGGCAGCGCCAGCTTGTCCGCTGCAAGCTGCGTCCCTTCCTTACTGTTCAGGTGATCCTGCCAGACCTTCATCAGACGAGCGGGGTTGCCACTTTTGATCTCCTGACGAAGGCCAAAACCGGTCACGGCACGGCCCTTCTCAAGTAATACGTGACCTGCGTTGATGACCTGTTTATCGGTGACATTGGCTGGACGCATGACTGACCCTCTGAAGGCTTGGAAATTGACAGGGAGAGGGTAGCACAAATCAGAAAAAACTAAACAAACAAACCAAACAAACAAAACAAACTTTAGTTAGTTTGTTTGTTTCGCTTGCCAGATTGACCATAAAGGGTAAACTAATGGTGCGGGACGGGTGGGCCGTTGACTGCAAAAATGAGGGTTTTTCGATGAGCGACCTACAGTTCTACCCAACACCGGCGGCGCTGGCTAAGAAGATGGCGTCCAAGTTCACCCGTCCCATCACCCGCCTGCTTGATCCGTCCGCTGGTACCGGTGATCTGCTGGACGCGGTCGAACAAGTCAAAAGGGTGCGCCGGAGCTCGGACTGTGTCGAGCTGGATCCCGAGCGCCGCGCCGTACTCAAGGACAAGGGCCTGAACATAGTGGGTGCTGATTTCCTCGATATGGAGCCGGTGGCCTGTTATAGCTCGATCATCATGAACCCCCCCTTTGCCGAAGGGGCCCGCCATGTCCTGCACGCTTTTAATTTCCTTTTTTGTGGTGAACTGATCGCGCTGGTCAATGCAACCACCCTCACCAACCCCTACACCGCCGAGAGGAAGTTGCTCTGCAAACTGATTGAGGATCACGGTGGCGATGTTGAGTACGTCGAAGCGGCGTTCCAGACCGACGAGACCGAGCGCAAGACGACGGTAGATTGCGCGATCATCCACCTGGTCAAGAAGAACACCGAGCAGTTCGATTTCATCCGACTGATGGACAAGACCGAGGCAAAGGATGCGTTGGGCAGCGAGCGGGTAGAGCAAGCCCGCGATCTCATGTTGCCGGGGGATGAGCTCAAGAACCGGGTCATAGATTTCACCCAGGCCGTGGAATTTATGAAGGTCCATCGGAAGGCCGAGATGATGGCGGTTCGCTTTAAGCGGCGGTTGGGCAAAGCCATCAACGACACCACAGAGGACACTCAGACCGATTCTGAGAGCGATCTGATTGAGTCGATGCACAAGGACTATCAAGCCCTTAAAGATGCGGCATGGAGCGGCGTGATGCGCAGTTTGCGCGTAACCAACCGGCTCACCAGCGGCGCACAGAAAAAACTGGAGTCCCAGTTTGAGGACATTCGCCGGATCGATTTCACCTTGACCAACATCGAGGGCTTTTTGCTAGGGCTGGTGGAGCAGCAGGGGGATATGCAGATTCAAATGCTGCTGGATTGTTTCGACATCTTCAGTAAGTACCATTTCTGCAACCGGGTACATTACAACGGCTGGAAGTCCAACAGCCGTCATCGTACCCAGGCATTTAAGTTGAACGAAACGCCCGCGCAATCCCACTCCTTTAGGGGCGGGTCAAGCGGGAGGTAAATTGGTTTTGGTCAATGCCTTAGACCGCTGCACGGCCTGTTCGCTCGGCGGGGCGTTTTGCTCCTTGATGTACTGCTTTATCACCTCCAACGTAGCGCCTCCGCACGACACAACGCAATAACTGGGAGACCAAAAATGGTTGCCCCATAGCATCGTCTTTATCTGGCCCCAGAACTCTCGACGCAGCATGTACGAGGACTTTCCTTTTAGCTTGCCAACCAGATTAGAGACTGAAACCTTGGGGTGGATCGCCACCATCAAATGGATATGGTTATGCTCTCCGCTAAACTCCAATAGCTCGCAATCCATCTGTTCACACGTCTCCGCTATGATGGATTTTGTTCGCTCCAGCATCTCTGCCGTAAATACTTCTCGCCGATATTTCGTGACAAAGACTAGGTGTGCATGATTTTTAAAAACACAGCTTCTGCCAGTGCGCCAGTCGTACATTATAACCTCATACTAGATTGACAATGGTGCGTGAATGGTACTAACATTTACCAATGACGACAACTGGCGAGACACAATATGGACAAAGTAATCATCTCATGCTCCGGCGGATGTGGATGCACAGTGACCTTGCGCAGAAGCAAGGTTCAAAAAGCCGATTATTACCTCTGCGAGTCAAGAGAATCAGGGCACCTATGCAGACAAAAACTCCCCCAGTTACAGCCGGGGAAGGTGCGCCGAGTAGAGATGAATGCAGCTGCCCATTTTTGGGGGTACACAGATGAGTTAGCCAGCGCGGAGGATATGGCATCCATCACCCGAGCGCGTGAAATTCTCGCAGCTGGTGTCGCGCAGTTGGCAATTAAGAAAGCGGTCAGATAATGCTCACTGGCATCAAGCTCCGCGCTAATCCGAACGAAGCTCAAAAGCAAACACTGAGTCAGTGGATGGGCTGCGCTCGCGTGATCTGGAATGGAAAGGTGGACGAGGAAAAATACCACCGCACCTATGCCCGTAAATATTGCGCCATTGGCACTTATCCACCGATTGACCAAAAAGCCGCCCAATTTAAATCTCAAGAATTAACGCCATGGTTATCAGACTGCCCCAGTCAAATTCTGCGTAATAGCGCGGTTAACTGGTATCAGACCTATCAGAAGTTCATGAAAGGATTGTGCGGGCGACCTAGGCGCAAAGCAAAGACTGACAAAGGCTCGGTTTATCTCACTCGCGAACTATTCAATTTCGAACATTGCCAGGACGGTAATATCAGGCTATTCATCGGCACCAAGACCAATAATATTGGCTACCTTTCATTCAAGACGCACCGTGAATTCGAGATACCTAATTCGCTCTATGTCAGAAAAGAGCGCGGCCAATATTATGTGTCTTTCTGCTATGAAAACGGCGTGAACGAAACATCGTTGTCCAGCAACGCCGAGCATTTGGCTTTTCTACAGGGGGCTCCTCGTGAGTTTCTGGAACAATACACCATCGGGATCGACCGTGGCGTCGCCATTCCAGCACAGGCAGGCGAGCAGAGTTTCGACTTTTCTGCCAACCAGAAGCACCACCTGAGCAAGGCCGACCGCTACCTCCAGCGACTCCAGCGTAAGCTGGCAAGACAGCAGAAGGGTTCTAACCGCCGCACCAAAACCAAGCGCCGGATCTCTGGTTATCATGGTAAAAAAGGCAATGTCCGCCGCGATTTTAATCATCAAACAAGCAGGGCGTTGGTTAATAGCCATGCCAAGGTTTTCGTGTTTGAGGCACTACGCACTGCGCAAATGACGCGGCGGCCAAATGCCAAGCAAGATGAAGCAGGGCATTTCTTGCCGAATAAAGCCAAACAAAAGGCAGGGCTAAATAAAGCCATTTTGCATTCCGGTTGGCACATGCTAGAAAGTTTCACCAAGTACAAAGCCTACCAAGCAGGAAAGGCGTTTTTTAAAATATCCGCTTCTTACACCAGTCAGGAATGTGCCGTGTGCGGCTACATTCACCCCGCTAACCGCATATCACAGAGTCTTTTTGTGTGCGGCAAGTGCGGCAATACTGACAATGCAGATCACAACGCATCTCTGGTAATAAAAAAGCGGGCTATTACGTTAATTTTGGACTCTGGAACGGAGTTATCAGCAGCGGATGTGTTAACAGCCGCCGCCGATATTGGGCGTGGAGGGAAACGTAAGGCTGGCAGGGTCAAAAGCTCAGTCAGCAGCTCCCAGCGAAGCGTCAAAAAAGAAAAGGGTGCGACTGCTGGTTGCGCTCTTGGAAGCTCGCTGCTTTAGCTGCGAGTAGTTCACGATGAGCCGGATCATTCTACCGGCGTCCAACCGCTCTGACCTTCAGAGTTGGGGCGGGCTCGGTTATTCAGACCTGCAGGCAATGGCCGACATCGACAAGGCGTTTGCCCTGCTCGACGGCAAGCATTTCGAGGCGGTAGATGGTCTTCACCGCTTCTTCTACCACAACCGTAAGGTGGTGAGCGGCGAACGCTTCACTACGGCCTACTTTGATGTCCGGGTCTACGCTTCGGCCGGAACGATCCACCTCTACCCTCGTAACCCGGCTCTGCTCGATAAGCTCAATCGCTATGTGGGCCGCCATCGCAATTGGTTGCCTCACGACGAGCAGGCGGCTAGTCCCGCGTTCTGGGCGCAGTATGAAGCGGCCGACAGGGTAGAGAAGGCAATGATCTTGAAGGGGATCAGTGCTTGGGAGTTGCGCCAGATGGATTGCGATTCAGTCCATGCGCAAGAGACCCGCGAGAAATTTGAAAATGCGCTTACTGTGGCACAAGCAGCGGTCGGGGTGGAGTATTACCCCGAAGGGTTGGCGTACCAGGAAGAACTGTTGCTGATCGCATAACCTCAGTGTCCGGGTCGGAAGCTGGCCAGCAGAAAGGGGCGTTGAGCCCCTTTTACATAACTGCCAATGGATGTTCCAAGGGGATGTTACAGCGCCTCATCATTGACGTCTCTATTCCCCTGAGCAATCTCAATCCCGCATTCCTCGCATGATACCCATCACTGTCTCCTATAAACGAAAAAGCGGTGTATCTGAAAGCCGCCCGGCGAGCGGCTTTGATAAGCACCCAAGCCCACGGAATGGGTGCTCAGGTAGGCCGTTATCGACGCTTCTTGATCTCTTCCGTGGCGTAGATGATGGCGTCGCGCAGGTTGTAGCCCTGTGCGGTGTACTTGGCGATGATCTTCTTCTCCTCCGGATCGGTGGTATGGACGGTCATCGACCGGTCGTCCATGTAGAGGCGCATTACCTGGTAGATGCCCTCATACTGCACCAGCACGGCCTTGTTGCACAATTCCAAAACAGGACGGACTTTCTCCAAGCGCCGATTTCGCTCAGTTGACCTGCTGTCGTACAGGCATACCTAACCCCGTCCTCGTGTGGATAGC
>NZ_JAPCIZ010000124.1:0-6686 GCF_027707725.1 Aeromonas sp. QDB25
ATCCACAATGCCATTGAGGTTGATGGAGTTGCCACCCGAATCCGGTCCAAATACCGCTACCGAACCACCTGTACCCCCGCCTATCGTGAAGGAATAGCCTTGTGTCGCGGTCGGGCCGACAGTATCAACGTTGAAGGTGTAGTTGGTGGTGGTCACGACCGCGTTATTGATGTCCAGCACGGTGGAGCGCAGCACGTAGTAACCATCAGCCGGACGGGTCAGGGTGAACTTAGAGCCGTAGAAGTCTTTGCCATCTGCCGCCGTGATGCGGTTGGCAACGGTGATGAGCGGTGAGGTCTGCGACTGAACGACCGTGTTCCCCTTCACCAGTTCGAGCTTCACTTTGCGGTCGAGCCCGGAGATCGCAGTGACCACGACATCGCTGTTGGCACTGTACCAGGTTGCGCTGGGCCCTTTGACCTGCAACGCCCCGTTGGTGTCCGTGTAGGACATCTCGTAGACCTGGGCATGGACAAACGCCGCTGGCCCTAGCAGGGCCATCAGTAATGCAATTTTGCTCAGCTGGAAGTTAGCGCGTGGACCCTTTCTCATTCTTATGAGCTCCTTTCACCAACCATCCCCGCCCCCTGCTGTTTGAAGGTGCAAGATGGCCTTTCTCCTCTCCGTTCCTGTCATTTCCATGGTGGTTACAACGACGAATCTAACGAAGAGGTACCTTCCCTTTAAATATAAACGCACAAGAAAGATCTTTAGGGCCTTTGTTGTGCGTTTCTACAATACCTGATCGCGTAAAAGTTCACCAGCATTTAACACGGTGTATAACAACAATTTTGGGGGGAATTTGCTGATTTTGTGCTGTAACCGGGGGTTGTTAACCCCAGGTGTAGCCAAAGAGATAGGCGGTTATCAGGCTAAAGATGCAGAACAAGACGATTTCGTGCAGGCCGCCCAGCGACCACGTTCCTGGCACGATGGTCTGTCGCTGCTTCATCGGCCACAGGAGCTGCACCCCATTTCCACCGACCAACATATCTCCTGCAAGATGGCTGGCATGGCCGATGGACAAGAGTTTCCATGTTTCCGCAGGCAGGAAATCAGCGAACCCATTAAGGAGCCAGAATACGCCCGTCAGCAGCGCCCAAAATGCTGCGCTATGGAGAAATCCACGGTGTCCCAAAAATTGATAGAGCAGCACCGAGAGTGGGTAGACTCGCCGCCCTAGCTTGCTGCGCGGATGATCAAGATCCGGCACGAGACCACCCAATCCGGCGATCGGCACCCCGACCCACATTGGGATGTCAATCGCCCCGGCATGGATGGCGATGGCGGCGCAACACGCCGCGAACGCTTGGTGTGTTAGACCCTTCATCGGGATCGCCTTGAAGGGCCCTTAGTGGGCCACCTCTCCGGCAATCATGCGCTCGATCTCCGCATTGGCTTGCTGCGGGGTTTGGCCGACGGGTTGCAAGGCACTGACCGGTTTACCGGCCGTCAGCTCAGTAGGAGCAGCTGCGGGACTTGCGACCGTGGTTCCCTGTGCAGCCGCGCGGGCCTCACGTTCATTAATGCGCTTCTCAAGAGCTTCAAATGCGCCGTCGAACTCGCCCTTCATCGCGTCCTTGTTCTTCTTGAGGATACGGTTGAACTCATCAAACGGGATCTTGGCCAAGACGAAGGCGTGGAACTGGCCATCGTAGGGCTTCACCTCGGTTTTCACGATGTCATAGCCGCTCACCGGCACACGGGCCACCAGCGCGTCGATCAGCAGCTCGGTGCGCTCAGCCACATCGCCCTCTTCGCCCACGTCGTGAGACATGGAGCGCTCCTGCCCGCTCATCTCCATCTTGAAGACCTTGGCTGCCTCGTAGGTCGCCAGCAATTTGGCCTTGCGCACGGTATGGCTGAGATCTTTGGTGTGGGCCGTACCCACGCCGTAGACGCCGGTCGCATCCATCTTTGGCGGTTCCAAGTACCAGCTCGGTACGACTTCATCCAACTGGTCTTGCAGCTGCTCGGTCAGCTTGGCTCGCGCCTCCTTGGCAGCATCCTGACGCATTGCTTCCACGGCAAGCTGATCCTTTGCCAGGTTTTCTGCGTCACTCGCGCATCCGGTTAGCAGGATAGCTGCAACAACTGAACAGATTAATGTCGCTTTCATATATGCCTCCGATTGGTTGTTATAGCCATCCTAAAGCGTTTTTGTTTAGCTGTAAAGATCGGGGTCAATAGGATTGTATTTATATTTTTTCCCATCAGCCCACAGGCCGTTGCGCCAAAGAGTGTGAACTACCCCGCCCTTCATTCCAGCGTTCTGTTTGGCCTTGTTGTAGAAAATCCAATACCCCACGGCCATCCCGATACCAATTGCGTTGAAGCCCAAAATTGACATACCCACCCACAGTACGATGGAGCCCATCAATTTTGGTGCCTCAACCCCCATTATCATGGTTGCCTCATTCTGACGGAACGGCACCCTGTATTGACCATCACTCATATACGCACCCCTTAAAAAAAAACCCGGCATTTAGATGCCGGGCTTTACATGTATCTTCTTGAATTAGAAGGACATGGTCAGGAAGTTTTCAATGATGTCGGAAGCGTTAGCCATCATCAAACAGAAAATGATGGAGCCAATTGCGTTCGTATAGTTCGGCTTGACGATACCGAACCACACGGCACTCAGGAAGCTCATCAAGGCGATGATCTTACCGGGTGCGCCCTTTGCCCAGCCCTGCAGCTCGGTCCAGACGTCATCTACCGCGGTTTGGTCGGTACCGGCATGTGCCAGAGAAAACAGCACAGCCATTGCCACCAGGAAGACAACAAAATACTTGAGACTCATACCTTTGTTTTGCTGGGGCAGAGCCGGTAACACGATAGATTTACTCATTATCACACTCTCCATGATAGAAACGCACATTTCACGCTATTAAGGTTATTATTGTGCGTTTTCGTCGTCAACTACTTTACGGATCATTTTTAAGCAATTTTTTTTGCCGAACTGTTAAACCATCTTGTGATAGCTGGCAATCATGCGGTTCAACATCACGCCACAGAGAAAAAGTCCGCCAGGGACAAGGTATTTGGCGAGTGTCGCCGCCCCCGCCGTTGGGATCAGCAGATACAGGACAAACAGGAAAAAGGTGATCCTCGTCGCGCTCCGGTAGAGCTTGAAGCGCTCAATCTTGGCCCCCGATGACTGCGCCAGTGACAGCCTCCAGTGTTGCACCCCGCTATAGATGCAGGCCGCAAAGAACGGCACGAAGTAGAGGATCCAGTACACTGCTACCCCAAAGCGCCAGCCTATCTGGAACACCAGCAACGGGACGTTATCGACAATGCGATCCGAGACGATCAGGAACTGAGCCCAGAACTCCTCGAATTTGTCGTCGGGGGTCCGGGTGTTTTTCAGGCTGACGTTGATGAACTGGTAGACGCCGAGATCGGTCATCACCACGTTGTAGAATTGCTTGGCGACCCCTTGAGCCGCCGAGTAGCCGTTGATGGTCATGACTTGCTTGTTGGCCAGCACTTCCGCTTCCACGGATCGCTGATAGGTGGGCAGGTCCTGCAGAAAAGGCAGCAGGCACAACACGCCAAAGGTCAGCAGGCGAAGGAAGTCCTTAAGCGTGTCCTTGGGGCCGTTGTCGTTACGCTCGTCGTCGATTATCACGTTACGCTCCCTCCCTGACCACGACCGGGATCTTCAACAGCATCTTGCGCCCGTCAGCAAATCGGGCGACACACTGCAGTTTGGGTAAGTCACCGAGCAGGTTTGGTGGGAAACCATCCCGCTCCACCGTGCTCAGGCTCTCCGAGTAGCCGCCTGCAAACTTGTCCATGTTGTCGACGGTTTCGGTGCGCTGGGAGTGAGAGATAGAGCGCTGCTCCACATCCACCTTGGAGAAGTTTGCTGCCATCTTGGTTTGAGTGGTCGGGTCCGAGATGCGCGTGGTGATCCAGTTGTTGCACAGACCAATCACCCGGTCAGACACCGCCTCAGAGGCTTTGGCCACCAGATCGGGAATGGTCTGGGTCACGATGGTCATTTCCAGCTTGGCCGCCCGGCCCTGAGCCAGCAGTGACAGCAGCTGCTCGCACAGCGCTGCGTGGGCCTCATCGAAAAACAGAGACACCCTTCGCATGTCCTTGAGCGATGTGCTGTTATCCCCTTCGCTGTTGTAGCGCGAACCGGCGATACCCGCCGCATCGGCCACCAGCAGCTGCACCAGCTTTTGCGCGGTCTGGTGGTCTGAGAGCGAGTCAATCGCGATGTGCAAGACACCGCCGGTATCGAAGAGCGACTTGAGGTCGATGATCTTGCGGTTATTGTCCGCGTCGTACTCCGGGGACAGGAGCTCATCGAGCGGTGCGGCCGTCAGGTTGGACAAGAGCGGCAACAGGCTCGTTACCATTTTTTGAAAGTGGTCGAATGGGTGCCTAAACGCCGCACAGGCTTCGTCACAGGCGATTTCCGGGTGGTGGCGCATCATCAGTTCTTCGTAATAACGCACCATGCCGGTCAGCTTGTCGCCCTCCCCCAAACTCATTACCTCTTCCCCAATCTCATCCCACCAGCCCGCACCAAAGTGCAGGGTCAGGTAGCGGGTCAGTACCTTTTCGAACAGCACCGTCCGTTGGGTGATGAGGTAGTTCTTGAGGCGAACCAGCGTTGGACGCTCGCCTATATAGCGACAAAAGATGGTGGTGCGATAGAGCGCGTACCAGCTGAAGTCGCGAAACGGGTCAGGCTTGGACGGGTCAGACTGGATACCGGCTATCCGTGAGGCGATTTCAGTGTCTCGGGTGTAGTTTCGCAGCGGGTCAATGGCCACAGAGGACGAGGCATAGGACGGATGGAATGAGTAGAAGGGGATCCCGAGCGCATCACACTCCGCCTTCATGGCATCGCGCCAGTCCTGGTCGTTCTTCGGGTCCACCGCGAGCACGACGTTGCCATGGTGGATGGCCCCGCAGGACAACAGCCTTAATAAGGTGGTCTTGCCGGTACCGACGTTGCCGGTGATCAACGTGTGCCCATACCAGTTATCGGCCCGCACCCGCTGCAGGGCATTTTCCCCGAGGTTATAGATCCAGGCCGACCCACCCATGCTGCGTGTCGCCTCCATATGTTGCTGGACATACCAGCGCACCGGGAAGGGCATCACTATCTGCGATCGCTTGGTATCCATGTTCATCAGCTGGTAGGCCATGTTGGTATGCTCAGGCCCCCACTCAAAGCCATAGCCAAGCAAGGTCTCCTCGTGATCGTGCTTCTTGATGAGGCTGTTACCCCGCTTCTTGCCGACCAGGTTGTGAATACGCAACTCGGATGGGGTGATGAAAATCATCCCGGTGACGAACATGCGAGCTTGCGCCTTCAGGATGGGCCATGCCTCCCTGAAATTGTTGAGGGCAGCAACCAGACAGAAGACGATCACCCCGAGGTAGACCCAGCGGGCCTCTTGCGCGAGCTCAAACCATGACTGGGACAGGATCCCTATCATCACCACCACAGCGGTGAGCCAACCAAGCGCGGCATTCCACTCAAAACAGGTACGATAAATAAGTGTCCGCGAATGGGCCTTTCCTATCGTGCTCATGCCCTTCTCCATATATACTTACGTTTAACCTTAGCGCATAGTATTGCATGTATTCCGAAATTGGGAGGAGTATGGCACCAAGTAGGGCTCCGTATAAGCAACCTTGGGATCTGCTGGGGCTGGAAAAGCACCAGCTTCCGCTGCTGCTGCCGACCGCCTATCGGGACTACCGCTGTGTCGTCACCGCGTTCGACCAACTGGCAAGCCATGTCGGCCAGCAGGTGGTGGTGACCGGGTTCTGTGTCCATCAGGGCTGGGCAAGCGGTCCAAAGCCGCGCTACGTCCTGAGAGTGACTGATGCCGCTGGGCAAACCCTCTCCCTCTCCCTCTTCTGCACCGCCGCCGACACCGAGTTGTTGCCGCAGAACGAGGAAGCCGCCTTTTGCGGGCTGGTTGTCACCGACTACACGGGCCGCTGCCACCTCAACAAGGTCGAGGCCGTGCCCTTGGCGCTGATGGGCCGGGTGGTGCCGGTCTATCCCCCGGTGCGTGGCAAGCTGGACCGGTTCGCCGTGTTTAGCCTGATGTGCAGTGCGCTCGATGAGTGCCTGCCCGAGGCGGTCTCCTCATTGCGAGCCGCGACCACCGGCATCCCGGTCGGTGATCTGCGCCGTGCCATTGGATGTAGGTCATGGACATTTAGCCAGATGCTGGCCGCAGTCCATTGGCCGGTCTCCCTGGCACAAGGGGAAGCCTGCCTCACCATGCTTGAGCGGCTGGCCGCCTACGTCGAGGCGTACCGCTTAAAGCACGCCGACAGGGGCCCGACGCCTGTGTGTCGCCCCCTGCCCTCCGCCGGGTTTGCCGGGCTCCCAGAGCGCTGCCCCTTCCCTTTAACCGGGGAGCAGATCGCCATCTCTGAAGCTATCCTCGGGGCCTGCAATCAACCCTCGCCCTCACACAATCTTTTGCTCGGAGAGGTCGGTTACGGGAAAAGCTACTGCATAGCCCTGGTGGTGGGGGCTGCCGCTCGGGCCGGTGCTCGGGTCGCGGTCATGCTTCCCTCGCGTATCCTGGTCAATCAGATGCACTCCCTGTTCATCTCCCTCTTCCCTGAGCTCTCACCGCAACTGCTCACTGATGAGTCCACCAGCGCTGACAACGTGGACTCGCTGATCTGGT